>JAYEMU010000027.1:0-4568 GCA_034718475.1 Nanobdellota archaeon | reverse complement strand
GTTTGAGAAGCGAAGTAGGGATGAAAAACTATGAAATAATGATGAGTCTGATATCAACATGGCAAAAACAAGGAAAAAATACATTCTATACACTACAGGAACTACTTTAGCTTAACAAATACCTTTTATGATTGTTGGAATTCATCTACAGACTAAAGTCTGCAAGAGTTTTCTTCCAACAATCATAAATTTCAAAAATAGAAAAACCTCTAAAAAGAACATGCCTTATGTGACATCCTCCCCTGCTCAAACAGGCTGTCAGGCAATCAAGAATGAATTGTTAAATTTTTGGAAAAACTGGTTGAAAATTAATTGGATTTTAATTGAGCATTTCTACTTACTATAAACCAAAAGGTTTAAATATTATTCTTCTCTCCAAAATAGTAACAGGTTGTCGAAACTTATAAGTGAGAGCATGGGGGTGCAAATATGAGGAAGAATCCAAGACTTTTTTCGCAAGAAGAATATAATTTTTTACATCAGATTTTTTTAAAAGATACTGCAAAAACTAAAATATCAAAAAAGATAAAATCAAAAAAGGGAGTGGGGCTTGATTTGCAAGAAATAAAACATGTTAAAAAAAGATACGATAACTGGTGCAATGGCCAGGATTCTTCAATCTTTTTACCGAACGGCGAATTAGAGGATAGGGGATTTTAAGATTTTGTTTATTTTTCTTACACTTTTAATTATGTAATCAGGATTTGCCTTTTTTAATGTTGCCTTATTCTGTTGGCCAGTCAAAACCGCAATTGTCTTTAACTTGGCCTTTTTGCCTGCCTGAATATCATAAATTGTATCTCCAACCATGTAACCCCCCTTTTCCTTAAGCTTTTTCATCGCCTTAAGAATCATATCGGGATTAGGTTTGGGGTGCACAACCTCTTCATTTCCTATTATCACATCAAACAGGTTTTTTTCAAATTTAGCAAATCTTAAAATAGCATTTATTTCCTTATGCTTAGAATTAGATACCAAAGCCAGCCTGTACCCTTTGGATTTTAACTTTTTTAATGCCCTCCTTACACCCATTATCACTATGGCATTTTTTGCAGTTTTATTAATTACATAAGAATCATGGTCTTTAACAACCTCTAAAATTTTTTTATTATCCAAATTAGGGAATAATTTCTTAACAAGAACTGTTCCAACCAATCCAAAATAATTTCTAATTTTTCTTGAAGATGGGACTTTAAGATTATGCTTCTTAAAAGCCAGTTTGAAAGCATCTATGTGGATTGGCTCAGCCCTTACAAGGGTATTATCCACATCAAAGCAAATTATCATTTTTTCCTTCTTTTAAGTTTCTTATTTTCAGCAACTATCAAGATTATCCAGATTAAAGTGCATAATACTAAAAAAGCATAAAAAGAAGTTACAAGCATACTAAATTTATTTGCCCTAAGCTCTTCAAGATCATAGTCAAATTGGTCAGGAACGCCAGTATGGTTAACAATTACAAAAGCATGAACATCTTGATTAATCGAAACGCAAACCGCCTGAGAATAATCAGAATGCACCTTATAATGGTAAAGTTCATGTGACATAACACCTACGCAGAAAATGCCTGGGATAATTAAAAGAATGAGTAGTACAAGCAAACCGATAATCTGGGCTAAAAATTTTTTGTCCATTATTATAATAGGGCGCAAAGCGCCCATCACCTCTTTCCCCTTTGCAATAAAGGATTATGCCAGCCAGGGATACTTATTCATCGCTTCCTGGATAAAAGTATCAGGCTTTAAAATCCCCAAATCTGAAACTATTGCTGTAACTTTTTCAAGCTTAATTCTTTCAAATGCCGGATTAATTATCTTAATGCCTTTCGGCGCACTAATCCAAACTTCCCTTGCTTGCCTTTGTTCAATAACTTCATCCTTGCCATGTATTGTTTGGGCATTGAATGACAATGATGCAGTACATACATAAATCGGGATGCCTAACTTATCTGCAATATCCACTACCATAGATGTTCCAATTTTATTTATGAAATGTGTTGTTGTAACAGAATCAGCACCAAGCATTACTAAATCTGCTTTTTTTAATGCCAGATTCATTCCAGAATCCACATAATGAATAACTTTAATTTTATTCTTTGCCAATTCTCTGGCAGTCTTGCGGCCTTGAAATTTTGGCCTGGTTTCTGTATTGTGAACAGCAAATGGCTTTTTAGCTTTTATTAGGCTTTGAGTCACACTGGAAGAATGGCAGTGCGTGTAAACTATAAAATTTTTCTTAATTAATGTTGAACCGTATTCTGTTAATTTTTCAAAATTATTATTTCTTATTTCTAAAATTTCCTTTACTAATTTTTTAGTTAATCTCTTTAATTCATATACACCTCCCAAATTAGATTTTTTTAAATAAAATAAAATATAATTTAAATAATTTCTCATTTCTGGTTCAGTGGGGCGCGAATTGAAAAGCTCAAGCTTTGCTTTTTCAAGTTCCTTAAAAAATAGTTTTGAATCCTTGGATTTTATTTTGCTGGCATAGATTCCTAAAGCCTTTACTGCAGCCTTTGCAATATTTGCAGCACCTTGAATTTTGAGATTCTTAATTCTTTTAACAGTTGTATTAAGGTTCATCAAATTAAATCTTAGTGTTTAAAATTTATAAGCTTATCCTATTGCTGAAAATCAACTATTTTCCTGCAAATAATCTGGCAGCCTTATCGCTTAAAGAGATATTAAGCTCGGGATTATATAATTTATAAGGATTAGGCTTATTAGGGATTTTATTTCTGGAAAGTTTAAAAAGAAGATGAAAACCCTAAATATTTTACTCTCAGAAGCATCAGATTTCATAAAAGCCGAATTCAATCTAGAGATTATGAAATCTAAAATAAAACTTTATTCATTAGAGAACTGGCAAATATTCTGTGAAGCAAATAGATTTGATTCAGATTCTGAAGGATTATATGTACCTTTATCTTATTTGGCTTATGTCCATACAGAAAGCCCTTTTTTAATTTCAAATATTTTTCATGAATTATATGGGCATGGTTTATTTTGTGAGTATTCATCCATAGGAAAACAGCTCCCAAAATTAATAAAAAGAGATACAAAAGAATATTTTTTTGGAAAAAATAAACAAACATTAGGCATATTTAATCAAAATATAGCCAATTATGAAGGATTTGCAATTTGGCTTGAATCTTTACTTTGCACCGAAACAGGAAATAAGTCTATTTGGGAATTAAAAAAAAATCATTTGCCGAAAAATCATGTCCAAGCAGGGGAAGTCTTTGAGGATTTTGAAAAAAACTTTTCTAGATTTGGTTTAATGAGCCAAATGGGCTTTCCAAAATATTATGACAATGAAAAAATTCTAGAGGTTATAAAAAAATTATATGGGAATTCTTTCAATAACATTGAGAGTATTATAATTTATGGTTCTAGAAAACCAAAAAGTGATATAGATTTATTTATTGTTTCTAATAATCCTTCACAAAATTATTTCAATGGCTGGCTTGATATTTATGAACTTAATAAAACTGAATTTTATTATGAACTTGATAATTTTGACATTAGTGTGACAGATCCAATTTTTAGTGGAAAATTAATTTATGGGGATAACAACCATCTAGAAAAAATTAAAAAAAATATTTTAAAAAAGCCAATCACTAAAAAAGCCATAAGCCATAATTTATCTGAAGCAGAAAAACAAAAACATTATTTGAAAAATCTAAATAAAAAAGATAAGAGAAGAAAAGATTGCTTGTCTTATATAGGGAGTTTTAGTAAAAATTCTAGATTATTAAGTCAAGGAATAAAAGCTTTGACCTTGAAAAAATTAATGATTATATAATTTATAGGGATTAGGCTTATTAAAGATTTTATTTCTGGAAAGTTTAAAAAATTCGTGGAGGATTTAGAAATGCTACAAAAATTAGAAGAAAAATTGAAAAAAATTCCGAGGATTGAAAAAAATAAGACATATGAAATAAAATTTCCATCTGGCAAAGAAAAAATGCCAATAGAATTGCCGTATAAGTTTCCTATTGAGAATCCTATTGCTAGAAAGAGATTATACTTTAATGAAATGCTATTGCCCAACAAGTTTAGGCTATAGCTTCTTTCTCAACGTGGAATAATAATTAAAAAAAAGAAATTTTATTTTTTTCTTTTTTTCTTTCTTTTTGCACCAGGTTTAGCCATCTCTGCCTTACAAACATTTCCATTCTTATCTACATAATAAAGATAGCCTTTTTCTCTTTTAATTCCACATTTATGAAGAACTTCCTGTTTTGGCTTCTTCCCTTTTTTGGCACCGCGCCTAGCCATAGGGACCCTCGAACAATTACCATCTTTATTAACAAAGTATAGATAACCCGATTCTCTTTTAATTCCACATTTACAAACTACTTTTCCCATTTTTCCTCCTTTTAAAGAATTGTTAAATATTAAGTAGTATAATTAATTTATAAATTTATCTAAATCACATTTTGCGATAAATTTAAATATTTTCAAAAAGATAACTATTTTATAAAAGAGAAATGCCATGGAATTAAATAATCATAGATTTACAAAATTATTTTTCATTGCCCTTTTTGCATTATTGGTTTA
>JAYEMU010000026.1:0-17511 GCA_034718475.1 Nanobdellota archaeon | reverse complement strand
CCTAAAATCTTTTTCCATTGCCCAGAAGCTTCTATTTTTTCAATCTGTGAATTAGTAAGGAGTTTTTTTCGAAACCATGATTTTGACCTTTTTTTTCTTAAGGCCATTATGTCATACATTGAAACTGCAAGATTCCTATCAATTTTACATGTTTTAGCATCACCTCTATAAACTCCCCCTCTTATTAGCATATACCTTTTGAAATAATTATTTATGTCATTAATATAATCCCCTGTAGAGGGTTCTTCGAGAAAATATTCTAAACGATAAAAGGGCTGTTCTTTCATTTTTTCAATAACATTAGTGTGCTCTAGAAAATTGTCTTTAACTTTATTCATGAATCTTATATATGTATCAAGGCTTAAATCCTTTTCAAATAAGATTTTTTCCAAACCTAGAAGCTCAGCTTTTGTGCAGACTTTCAATTTCATAGTTTTAGAATGGTTTATACCTTTTTTAAATCTTTTCACAAAACACTTATAAAGAATATATTTTTATTCAATAGTATGAATTCAATCTGGACAGAAAAATACCGGCCCAAGTCATTTTCTGATATTAAGGGCCAAAAAGCTATTGTAGAAAAGGTAGAGGCTTTTGTAAAGCAGAAAAACATGCCCCATCTGCTATTGGCTGGCCCAGCCGGAGTTGGCAAGACATCCATAACCGGTGTGGTTGTAAGAGAATTGTTTGGAGATGAATGGAGGCGGAATTTTTTGGATTTAAATGCCAGTGATGAAAGGGGGATTGATGTTATAAGAAATACAATTAAGGATTTTGCAAGGATTAAAACTTTAGGCAACCATCCATTTAAAATAATTCATTTGGATGAGTGCGATTCATTAACCAAAGAAGCCCAGCAGGCATTAAGGCGAACAATGGAGAATTATGCTTCTTCTACAAGGTTTATCTTAAGTGCGAATTTCTCTTCAAAGATAATTGATCCAATACAATCAAGATGCACAATGTTTAGGTTTAGGCCTTTATCAAAGCAAGAGATTTTTGAAGTCATTTCGAATGTGGCAAAAAATGAGGGGTTAACTATTAATGAAGATGGATATGATGCCTTATATTCTGTTGCTGGTGGCGATGCACGTAGAATTATGAATATACTTCAAAGCTGTTCATCCTTGGGAAAAAATCTTTCGAAAGATGCTATTTATGCCATGGTCTCGGCTGCCGAACCCCAAGAAATACAAGGGATTCTACAAACTGCAATAAAAGGAGATTTTATAAGTTCTAGAAACAAGTTATTAGATATCATGCTCAATCATGGACTTTCTGGGTTGGATATAATAAAACAAATTCAAAAAGAAATATGGAACTTAAAGGATATAACTGATGATAAAAAAGTTGCAATGGTTGATAAATGCGGCGAGATTGAGTTCAGGATGGTTGAAGGTTCTGATGAATTCATTCAGCTTGAAGCCTTGTTGGCAAATTTTGTAAAATGAAATTTTGGGAAAACTTATTCAAAAAAGAAGTGAAGCAAGAAGTCGTAGATTTCTTTGAATTAAGCAAATGGATAATTAATAATATCAATACATTAAAAAAATTAGATACTCATTTTGCAGAAATGGAAAAGCTATTAAATAAGACCGGCAGTGATTTGGAAAAACTTGAAGCTGTAAATTTGGAAGATAAAAAAGTAGAAAAGAGATTGAAAGCAATAGTTGAAGGCAACAAGCCGGCTTATATAAGGAATGTCAGATATTCTCTTAAAAAATTAGCCCCTCCACAAAAATATGATCTGAAAAGCATTACTAAATTTGTTGAAGATTGTGAGAATGAATTAAAAGAGCTTAACAAAAAAACTTCACGCAATTTTTACATCTTAAATAATTTGATTGGGGACGAGCTTACAGAAATAGCAAAAAATATCAAAAAAATTGATATTTTAAATGATATGATTAAAAAACCAATCAAATCCGGCGAAATTGAGAGATATGAAGGACTGCAAAAAAATATTGCTGAGATTTATCAATATATTATCAATAAAAAAGAATTAACAAAAAGGGCGAAAGAGCTTACAGCAAGAAAGGAATTTCTTTTTAAAAAAGAAGGGGAATATAATAAAAAGATTCAATCCCTGAAAACAAGCAAAGAATTTAAGGAATTAATGAAATTAAAATCCCAAAAAACAGATTTAATCGAAAAAGAATATGAACTTAGAAGCAAGATATTAACACATTTTGGCTTTCTTAAAAGGCCATTTAAAAAATTCAATAATGAAGAGCAGATAAAAATTTTATCTTCATATATAACTCAGCCTTATGAAACTTTTGTTAATGATGGTGGCCTACAGATTAATAAAATCTTGGAAGATCTTAAAGAAGCACTCGCAAAAGACAAGATAAAAATAAAAAATAAAGAAAAAGCTTTAGGAGTTTTGAGCTTATTGACACCATCATTACTGAAAAATTTAAAAGAAAGCATTAAGGATTTAAAAGAAGATTTGAAGGATGTAAACAAAAAACTTAAAGCGAACAAATTTCAAGATGAAGAATTGAAATATTCAAAAAAACTTTCTCAAATAATAGATGAAATAAATGAAATAAGCGAGAAATTGGCAAAATCTAAAAAAAGAGACCTTTCGAGGGACATAAAACAAATCAAGGAAGATCTTGATAAATTAACTAGTGTTAAGGTTGTGCTTAAAAATGTGCCTTTGGACTGATAAGCATATTCCTAAATCTTCTTCGGAGATTCAAGGCCATGATAAAACAATAGAAAAATTGAAATGTTTTATTAGGAATTATAAAGCAGGGGCAGTATTAGCATATGGACCAACTGGCTGCGGTAAAACCTCTTCAATTTTGGCTTTGGGAAGAACACTTAACTATGAAACTTTAGAGATTAATGCATCTGATGTAAGAAACAAAGAAGCCATTAAAAATATAATCGGCAATTCAGTTAATCAAATGAGCTTGTTCCAGAAAGGCAAAATAATTTTAATTGATGAGATTGATGCACTTAGCGGGACAAAGGATAGGGGATGTTTGCCAGAATTAAATAAAATAATAGCAAATTCAAGGTGGCCCATAATTATGATCGCTACTAATCCCTGGATTAAAAAATTGGCCAGCATAAGAAAGAAATCCACATTGATTGAATTTAGAACCCTAAATTATAAGTCAATATTAAAGGTTCTTAAAAAAATTTGTGAAAAAGAATCAATAGAATTTTCTGAAGATTTATTAAAATCACTGGCCCGCAAAACTGGCGGCGATTTAAGGGCTGCCATAAATGATCTCCAGACTTTAACAATTTTGGATAAAAAATTAATTAAGGATGAACAGCCGGGAGAAAGAATGCAAACTGGAAAATTGCTTGATGCATTAAGGTTGGTGTTCAAAAGCAAAACACCGGAACATGTTATTGGGGCTTTTGATAATATTGAAGAAGATCTAAAAACAGTTAAGATGTGGATAGATGAAAATCTTCCTTATGAATACAGCATTAATGATTTAGCCAAGGCTTATGGCACTTTATCAAGAATTGATGTTTTCCAAAGAAGAATATTAAAATGGCAGTATTGGAGGTTTTTGGTTTATATCAACTATTTAATGACAGTTGGCATAGCACTTTCCAAGGAAGAAAAATCCAAAAAGTTTGTTAAATATAAAAGGAGTTCTAGAATCTTAAAAATGTGGCAGGCCAAAATGAAATATGGCAAAAAAAAGGCCATTGCTGAAAAGATAGCAGTTTTCACAAAAACTTCCCGAAAACGTGCAATAAAGGAAACACTGCCTTACCTCCAAATCATTTTTAAAAATGGCAAGGGCGGCGAAATAGCAAGGGATTTAGATTTGAATCCAGAAGAAATAACCTATCTTTGTTCTCACTAATTATTTACACCAACACATAAATCTTAATAAATCAAAAGCAACATATTTTTTGTTATGGTAAAAATAAAAGAACTAGAACCGAGACAAAAAAATGTCGATATTGAAGTGGAAGTCGTAGAAATGGCCGATGTTAAAGAATTTGAAAAATTTGGAAAGCCTGGCAGAGTATGCACAGCAATCGCGAAAGATGATACTGGTCAAATTAAGTTAACTTTATGGAATGATGAGATTGATAAAGTTAAGATGGGTGATAAAGTTAAAATCACTAATGGATATGTCAGTGAATTCCAAGGCGATATGCAATTGTCAGCTGGTAGATTTGGAAAGCTTGAGGTTGTAAAGAATTAATTCATGTTTTGATTTAATTTTCCGAATATTTTTATGATTAAGGGCTTTATCTGTTCTTTTCCTTTTTCAGAGAGCATAGAATATAGTTTATTTAGCCTTGCATATATTTTTTTGGCATTCCCATATTCTTTATGCACGACTGCTGTAGAGAGGAATTCTAATGTTTTATATATCTCATCTTTAATTTGATCTTCGTGCTGCAGTGATTTAATTTGATTTTCTAATTCAATTGTATCTTCTGATTTAATTATTTGCGGCTGGCTTTTTTCAGGCAAGATTTTTTTAATTGGTTTTGTTCTGGATACTCTTTTCTTTTGCTGCATAAACCCTGCGAATTTTTTATTTAAATCTTCTCGAATTTTTCTAACTTCAATTTCATATTCTTCATTAGCTTTTTCCATTTCTTTCTTTTGTTCTTCTTTGGATTTCTGTTTCTGTTTTCTTAATGAAACAAACTTTTTTTCTTTTAGAAATTTTTCTTTTCTTTTTTGTTCAAGTGATTTTTCTTTTTTTGATTTGGTTAATCCTAACTTGTGCAAAAAACTTTCTTTTTTAGGCTGGGGCGCAGGTTTTATCTGCTTTTTTTTCTTTTTATTGAATACTTTTAAAAGTGCTTTTTCTTCTTCCCTTTTTTCTTTTATTTGCATTTTTAGAGTTTGTAATTTTTTTTTGTAATCTCCATTCCCATTAGGCTTTACAGGCTTCTTTTCAGGAATAGCTTTAGGTTTATTATTAAATGCCGTTTTTAAGCCGGCAATAAAACCTTTTTTTGGCTTAACCAATTTTTTGGGCTTTATTCTGTGTAATTTTATTTGATCATTAAGCTCTTCAGTTAATGCCCTGCCATATCTTTTTTGAACTTTTTTCTTTGCTTTCTCTTCTTTTTTTAAACCAAAAACTTTAGCAACAAAACTTTTTTGTTTTTGTCTTTTTTTAATCTCTTTATTTTTTTTAATTAATTCTTTTTTTACCTTTTTAAATTCTTTATGCAAATGCTTTTTTTCTTTTTTCAAAGCCCTTTTTTCCTTGGCTGCCATTTTCCGTCTAATTCCTTTTAGAACATTTTTTTTCTTAGAAGGTTTTTTGGCAAATTTTTTTAAAAATTCTTTGTTATCCTTGGGTGCTTTAGGAGTTTTTAAAACATGTTTTTTTGCTGGCTTAATTTTCTTTTTTATTTTTTTAAATAATTTTTTTCTTTTTTGTTTAATAACTGCCTTGTCAATTTTTTTTTCCAATTTATTTAATTTTTTCTTATTAAGGTCTTCAAATTTTGGGAAATTAATTTTTTTTCCTCTTTTTTTCTTTTTAGCCATGACTAAGTCTATTAAATCTATGTATTTTACTTTTTAAAAGTTTTTTTGTTAAGAAAGTGTCATCCTTTTTTCTTTTAAATAATTAAATCCTGCAATTAATAAGCAAGAAAGCAAGTAAGAAATCGATAATAATAAAAAAAACATTGGAATAGTAATATCAAATTTAGTTTGTTGTGCCAATCTCAATCCTGCTAAAAATTTAAAACTATAATGGCATGCTCCACTTGTACAATCCTTAAAAAAGGTTGGTGACAAAAAGAAAAATATGCCATATAAAAATATTTTTGGGATTGTTGGCAAAATTATATCTTTTAATTTCAAATTATCATACCTCTTAATTTTTTAACTCTTTTTTCGGTTGGTGGATGAGTGCTCAATAAGTTCATTAAGTTTTTTCCTTTAAAAGGGTTTACTATGAATAATGAGGATGTAGCCTGGCTTCCAAACCTTAAGGGGCTATGTTTTGTCCCTTTTTCTAATTTTTCAAGTGCTGATGCCAAAGATAAAGGATTATGTATCATTTTTGCTCCAGTTTCATCTGCTAAATATTCTCTTGATCTTGAAATAGCAAGCCTCAATAACAAGGCAATTATTGGAGCAATTATTGCCATTACCAAAAATTGCAATAAATTGTTATTTTCCCTGTTGCCACCAAATCCTCCGAATAAAGCACCCCAGCGGGCAAAAATCCCAATATAGGATATAACTCCTGCAATTGTGGCAACTACTGTTTGGATTAAAATGTCCCTGTTTTTGATGTGAGACATCTCATGGGCAAGCACTCCTTTTAATTCATTATCACTCAATAATTCTAAAATGCCTTCAGTAACTGCTATTGCAGCATGTTTTGGATTCCTGCCTGTTGCAAAAGCATTAGGATTCTTAGAGGGTATAATATAAATTTTAGGCATGGGCAAATTCGCCAAGCCTGCAACTTCCTTAATTATCCCATATAATCTTGCATTAACATTTTTTTTAACTTCTTTTGCCCTATATATTTTAAGAACAATTTTGTCTGAAAAAAAATAGGTTCCAAAGTTAATGATTAAGGCAAAAATCAGGCCAAATAGGATTCCACCATTTCCCCAAAAACTGCCTATCCATAAAAGGATGGCTGTTAAGATAGCCAAAAGCAAATAAGTTTTCATGTGGTTTGTTATCATTATTTATTTTTTTAATTTTGTTATATTTAAAGTTAATGAAAAAATTTACAAAACCTTTATAAACTTTAAATCTATTCGCTACTTTATAATGACAAATATTACTCTTGAAGAAGCAATAAAATCTATACAGGGAAGCCGTATAACAGAAGCTTATAATAAAACAAGTGAGGTTTATCAGGTTATAAATAATAAGTTTGAGAAAATCATAAAGCCGCGTGGTTCAAAAGCAAATCCTCATACCCATTCAAAATATTCTAATGAGATTATAGGTGCAAGCACTACTTCTTTTTTAGCAGTAAAGGAATCTTACACCGAAGTTCAAGATATTGTGAAGTTATATTTTAATTCAGGAATGGATTTTGTATCATTAGCTGATCACAATACAATTAAAAGTTATCCTGATCTTATGAAATATGGGCGGGGCAAAGCATTTTTATCCTGTGAATATGATGTTGCGGTAATACCTCAAAATGGCAATAAGACAATACATATCGGGGTTTGGGGTTTGGATTATCCTACAGGAGAGCACTTAGGAATATCCTATCAGGAAATAATTAAATTGCATAATCATTTAATGCAAACAAGGATAGATGGTCCAGAAGAATTTAAAAAAGAATGTAAAAAGAAGGGTCTGGATGTAATTATATTTAATCATCCATCTTTACTTGTCACACCGCAAGACCCTTTAACTGCAAATGAAATAGATGCCTGCAGTGATATTTTTGATTATATTGAGGTAAATGGTGATCTGCAAAAAGAAAATATTTTTGCTTTGGAATTAGCATTGGAAAAAAATAAAATACTGGTTGCTGGAGATGATCGCCATACATTAAGGCCAATGAGCTCGTATACAGAGACGCTGAGGGAAGTTAATAGCCCATATGAATTCTTGCAGGAAGTAAGAATTGGGCATGTTGGCATAGGCAGCTATTTAAAAATGCCCCATATGTCAAGAGATGCCAATGCTTTTGATGTTATAAAATCGCTATTTAATGGGTCAAGGACAGGGCTTTATGAAGATATATATAGGGGCTTTGGGGCTTATTTTAAAAGAGATAATGGCTGGAGGAAATGGACATTGCTTAGTGCTCTTGGGGCAGTTACTGCTGGAGGCACGTATTTATGGGCCCCATTATTTGCACTGCCACTTTTATCAAGCGCTTACCTTTTGGGGACATTCCCAATAAATTATGGCTGGGCAGAAAAAAAAGCCTTGATGAAAAGAGTTGCAGAACTTCATAATGATTATTTGGATTTGAAATTGAGTAAAGAACAAAATAAAATTAATGATCTGCTGATATCAGATAAAGATAAAAAAGCTTTATTAGGGGAATTAATTAAAGAAACAAACCATCAAAAAAAGCAATTTGCTAAAATATCTTTCAGAAAAGGTACAAGATGGTGGGAAAAATTGGCTAAAAAACTTATTCCTGGCGGCGAAAAATTCTTTACACCTTATTATAATTTTAGTATAAAAGTGGACGAGGAATAACAATAAACTTTATATTCTTTCTAAACTATAATTAAGTTATGCCTTATAATCTAATTGTTGGAAGAAATGAAAGCGACTTAAAAAAGTATGGTGATGAAGGGACAATTCTTTTGGGCAGAACTTATGTTCAGATGGGAAGAACCACATCCTTGTCCAATTATGTTTATATGGATGTGGCAAAAGGCCATGTTGTTTATGTCGTGGGCAAGAGGGGGAGTGGAAAATGCCTTCATAGGGATACTTTGATAACTTTAGATAATGGGTCTCAGGTTAAGATTAGCGATTTAGAAAGTGTTAATGATGGAATATTTACTTTGGATGAGAACTTTAAAATCCAAAATAATGTCAAAACAGATTTCTATAAACGTCCAGTAAATAGATTATTAGAAATAAAATTAAGAACTGGAAAAACTATAAAATTAACTCCTGAGCATCCTTTATTAACGATTAATGGCTGGGTTCCTGCTGAAAAATTGAATTTAGGCTCAAGGATTGCAACACCAAGAAAATTAGAGGCTTTTGGCGATTCTTCCTTAAAAGAATGTGAAGTGAAATTATTGGCTTATCTTATTGCTGAAGGTCATTTAGGAAATAATTTTGTCTTATTCGCAAATGGCGATTATAAGATTGTAAATGATTTTAAAAAAGCTGTTTATGAATTTGATAAAAATCTAAAAATTAATAATCATGGGAAGTTTAATTATAGGGTAGTTCAAAATAAACCATTTATTGTTGAAAAAGTATTTAGGGATAGTTTAGGAAGATTCAAGGGGACTAAATTTGCTTCAAGAAAATCTTCGATAAGAAAATGGCTGGATGACTTGAATTTATATGGCAAATCTTCGTATGATAAATTTGTTCCAAATATTATATTTAATACGCCAAAACATCAAGTTAGTTTATTTTTAAACCGCCTATTTTCTTGTGATGGAACCATTTATAAAAAAGCAGGATCATGGTTTGTAAGTTATGCCACTTCTTCATATGACTTGATAAGGCAAGTACAACATCTTTTATTGAGATTTGCAATTGTTGGCAGAATTAGAAAAAGGTTAATTAATAAAAAATTTGTTTCATATGAAGTGGAAATATATGGCGAAAATGCCAATAGATTTTTGCAGGAGATTGGTTTTTATGGCAAAAAGGAACAAGCATCAGCCATTGCCTTAAAAGATTCCATAAAAATAATAAGGAATCCTAATTTAGATACAATTCCTAAAGGGATTTGGGACAGTTATAGGCCTGATAATTGGGCTAAAGTAGGAAGGGATATTGGATACGCCCATCCTAAAGCTTTAAGAGAATCTATAAGATATTCCCCTTCCAGACAGAAATTATTACAAATAGCATTAGCTGATGAATGCGAACTTTTAGAAAAATTTGCAACATCTGACATTTTTTGGGATGAAATTGTTTCTTTAAATTATTTAAATGGCAAGTTTGAAGTTTATGATATTACGGTTCCTGATACACATAATTTTGTCGCTAATGATATAATTGTCCATAACTCATATTCTTTAGGAGTAATAGCAGAAGGGATGATTGATCTGCCTGAAAAAATAAAAAAGAATATTTCAATTATTATTTTGGATACAATGGGGATATATTGGACAATGAAATACCCTAATGAAAAAGATTCGGATCTGCTTGATAAATGGGGGCTACAGGGCAAGGGGCTAGGCATAAAAATTTATACGCCATTTGGCTTTTATAATAAATATAAAAGCGAAGGCATACCAACTGATGTTCCATTTGCAATAAAACCTTCTGCTTTAACTTCTCAAGATTGGGCATTGACATTTGAAATCCCAAGAAGCCATTCAGTAACGATAATAATAGAAAAACTTTTGGGAGATTTTGCTGATGAAAGAATTGAAGATTATAGCATTGATGATATGATTGAAGCTATTAAAAAGGATAATTCTTTTGAAGAGAAGGATAAGAATGAAGCTGTCAATAGATTAAGGGCTGCAAAGAGATGGGGCCTATTCAAAAAAGATGGTACAGATTTTCTTAGTTTGGCTAAAGGCGGACAGGTTACTGTTTTAGATGTTAGCTGTTATGCAACAGGAGAAGGGGGCTGGGGTGTGAAAAATTTGGTCATAGGATTAGTTGCCCAAACGATATTTAATCATCGAATGCTTGTTAGGAAGGAAGAAGAGCTTGATTTGATTAAAATAGGCTATAATTATTTTCAATCAGAGGCATTCTTTGAAGAAAAAGACCAAATGCCAATTGTATGGGTGGTTATTGATGAGGCACATGAATTCCTGCCAAAGATTGGAAAAACTGCTGCAACAGATGCTTTAGTGACGATTATGAGGGAAGGTCGCCAGCCTGGAGTCTGCCTTATACTTGCAACACAACAGCCTGGAAAAATTCATACAGACGTAATGTCGCAGTCAGATATTGTTATTGCCCATAGGCTAACTGCAAAGCCTGATGTTGATGCTTTAGCCACAATGTCCCAGAGCTATTTAACAAAATCCTTGCCACGAATGCTGGATGAGCTTCCAAGAGTAAAAGGCTCAGCTTTGATTTTAGATGATAATTCAGAAAGATTCTACCCAATAAGGGTTAGGCCCAGGTTTACTTGGCATGGCGGTGAAGCGCCATCTTCGGTTCCTTATAAACGAAAATTGGATTTGGGCTTATGAAAGACAAGTATACAATTTTAGCAAAGCGCAAAGGCTTAAGGGCAAGATCAGTTTTTAAATTGTTTCAAATAAATAAAAAATATAAATTAATTAAAAAGGGCGATGATGTTTTGGATTTGGGCTGCTGGCCTGGGGGATGGCTAAAAGCTGCAAAACAGATTTCTAAAACTGGAAAAATAGTTGGTGTGGATTTAAAGAAAATCAAGCCGATAGAGGGCGTGGATTTTATTCAAGGTGATATTAATGAAATTAAAGTTCAAGGTAAATTTGATGTAGTTTTAAGTGATATGGCTCCCAAGACTTCTGGTATAGTTGGGCTGGATGTAGAAAGAAGTTTGGATCTGGCCAATATTGCATTAGAGAAAGCTGCAGAACATCTAAAAAAAAATGGCAATTTTATTGTTAAGGTATTTCAAGGGAAGGATTTTGCCGTTTATTTAAACAAAGTTAAAAAACAATTTAAGTTTGCAAAAACTACCAAACCCTTAACTTCAAGAAAAAGAAGCAAGGAAGTTTATGTTATAGGGGTTAAGAAAGTTTAAAGTCTATGCAGATTCGATATTTGCCAGGAGAATACTGGCCACACTTGACAACCTCTAAAATTTTGAACTTTTTTACATATCTTTTAATTTTTTTAATAGCCTTATCAGGGATTTCAGTTTCGTGTAAAAAATCATAGAGGTGGATGATTGTACCTTTCTTGGCAACAGCTAATGCAGCAGCCAAAAATGTATCGGCAGTTTTTGGAAGAGGCATGATAATCCTATCAAATTTTTCCTTTAGTTTAGGAACTATATCCTTAACATCCCCAAGGTATACTTTAACATTTTTAATTTTATTTAATTCTATATTCTGTTCGGCATACTTGTGAGCTTTAGGGTTTATTTCAATGCCAATAATGTTTTTTGCATTTGAATTTTTTGCAATGCTTATTGGATAAGGCCCAACACCTGAAAACATAACTAATATATTTTCTTTAGGTTTGACTTGATTAAAAATCCTGTGCCTTTCTGTTGCCAATCTGGGAGAAAAATAACAAGTTTCTGGATTGACTTTTAGTTTTATGTAATTTTCTTTATGCAAAGTTTCTTTTCTGTTCTCACCAGCAATAATCTTTAATTTTCTTACTCTAAATTCCCCACTGTATAAGCCGGCTTTCTTGGCAACAACTTTGAGATTCTTATGCAACTTTAATATGGCATTCCCGATAATCGCTTCTTTCCCTTTTAGATTGTCAGGAATTTCAACAATTGCTATATCCCCTATAATATCCATGGATTTTGGGAGGTTGTCAAGAAATTCTTTGCTTAATTTGCCATAAAGGATATCAATAAGATTCTTTTCTTTTTTATTTATTTCTTCAAGCTCTTTTTCAACAATCTTAAATTTTGCTTTAATTTTTTTAGTTATCTTCTTAATAGGAAATAAGATATGGCTGCCTGATTTTTTTATCTTATATCTATTATTAATATAGTTCTCTTTCATTAAAAATTTTCTTGCCTTCTCTGCATCTTGTTTTTTAACTTTAATAGCTTCCATAATCAACAAGAAATATCTTTTATTTAAAACGTTTGTGCTAAGAAAAAAAATGGTTGAAGCCCCGGATGAAAAGAGGTTGGTGTGTTAAAGAGGTTTTGGAAAAGGGGTTCCAAGACTTCAACCCTCCATGAAAATTAAGTCATCGCTTTTGTTGGTGTTTTACGCATGTAATAATATTATAACCCTGCTTTGTTTATAAATAAAAGGAATACTAATTAAGGAGATATAATCTAGATTTGAAATCTATTTTTGGTGAATTAAAAAAAGAAAAGGAACCTCTTTTTTTTGGGAGGTGTTTTGAAGGTTCGCTTATATTATAAACCAATATTCTTTTTAAGGAGGATGCAATCAATATCTATACTGCAATTACATAAAGCTTATAAATTAGTCCTTTATTGAGTGGTAAATATGGTAGTGTTAGAGAGTTGGGTCGCTTCAATTAATGGTCCAAGCTGGTTTTATGGGATTGATTCTTTGTTTCAAATTATCTTTATAATTGCTACTCTATTAATTTATTCACTTAGTGTTAAAGCGCATAGCTTTACAAAAAAATTTTCCAGCCAGAAAAAATATAAAAATTTTGGCTTGGCATTTTTGTTTTTAGCTTTTGCTTATATTATCCTTGCCTTAAGCAATCTTGCATTGTACACTGGATTTTATGATGGAGTAGTTAGAGGGATAAATTTTGCTAATTTATTTTTCTTTGCCCATATGGTTTTTATACTGGTAGGCTATAGTGTTTTATTATTAGTTTCATTAAAAGTAAGAGACAAAAAATCTGCAGTTTTGATGTTCAGCTTTATGCTGATGTTCATACTTTTTTCTTACCAGTATTTCATAAAATTTCATTTAGTTTCATTAATCCTATTAATCTTTATAGCATATCAATTTTGGGAGAATTATCTCAAACAAAAATCATTTAACTCCGCATTGGTTTTTATAACATTTTATTTTTTAGGGGTTGGAGAAATATTTTATCTTTTAAGTGTGGTTTGGGCTCCAAGTTTTTATGCCATAGCACATCTTATGCAGTTTGTAGGCTTTGGATTAGTTGCAGCAGTTTATATGAGGTTGTTGAGAAATGGGTAAAAGAAGAGATAAATTGGATATCATTAGCGATATCTTGAAATCTATCCAGGATAAAGGCGGAAGAATTAAACCTACGCATCTTCTTTATAAATCTAATCTTTCACATGAGGGCATGAAAAGGTATATAGATGAACTAAAAACTAAACTTATGATCATTGAAGAAGAGGACATGAAAAAAAAGTCCAAACAATTTTTAATTACAGATAAAGGTCTGCAATTTCTACAAGATTATAGAAAAATAAGAGAGTTTACAAATTCTTTTGGTTTTTAAAACCACTTATTTAAGCCTGTTTGCGCTTTGTCTTTTCCTTTATTGAAGTTCTTTAACATGGAATCAACACGCGATTCAGAGAAGTCATGCTTTTCAATAAGAAGCTCTTTTATTTTATTTTCATCAGGTTCTTTGAAGTCTAAATTATAATCATCTATTACTTTCATGTTCTTTAATAAATCAAAAATCTGCTTCCAATCAAATTTTACATTCAATTCTTCAAAAATTGTCTGAAAATCTTTGTCAGACTGAACTAATGCCAAAGCTTTTTTTGGTCCAATTCCCTTAACCCCTCCCGGGTTGAAATCTGTTCCAACTAATATGCCCAATATTAATAGCTGGTCATGATCCACACCTAAATTGTTCAACACTTCTGATAATTCTATAATCTCTAAATCTTTTCCATAAAGGCCAAAACTTTTCTTTTTTTGCGATAAGGTTAAATTTGTAATCATCCTTGGTGAATGGAACAATAAACAATCATAATCAGATGAAGCAACAGCCCATACCTTTTTTTTGCGGCACATATATGATGCCTGCGCTTCTGCTTCAGAAGGAGCCTGTATAACCGGCAGCCCCATTGCATGTAATAATTTTTTTGCTTCTTCAACCATATCTTTGGTTAATTTTGCAGTCATCCGGGAATATTTAAACATGGATTCTACATCTTCTTCTTCAACAGCTTCTTGGTATTTTTCTTGAGCTTTTATCTTGATTTTTTTTCTTCTTTCGCGCTCTTGGATTTTTAATTCTGGAGATTTTCCGTCAAAAACAAAACAAGGCTTTATCCCTTTAGAAACTAAGTTAGAAACCCTTGATGCGATTCCAACTAAGTGCGAAGTCACTTGGTGCTGTGAATCCATGAGTAGTGTCCCGTCCCTTTGCCTAATTGAGGTAAGAAACTGAAATAGCATATTGGATGAATCTACTGCCAAAATCTTTCCTGATAAATTCTCCCAAGTGATATGCTTTTTTGGCACCAGTGCAGATAACTTTACTCCCATGAAAATATATATAAAAGTAAATAGAATTTAAGTCTTTCTGTGATTATTTTTGGTCTCTTCTAAGCTTAATACATACCATAAAAGGATAAATTTATAGTTTTAAATAATTTTCTAGAAGTGATTATGGGGGTTCAAGCTCAAAAATGCTCAATTTTCTCAAACCCTTTTTTTTCCAAATCGTCAGCTGTCAATTTAAGCCAGGCAATTAAAGCTTCACTTGATTTTTTAAATTCGTTTTCAATTTTTGCCTTATAATCTTTTGAAAGGATGTATTCCCTATACCAATTTATAAAAGCTGCTTCCTCTTTTGTATGCCCTGCACAATAATTAGCATTTTGCTTATCTTCCAGCCTTATATTATCGATTTCATAATCATTAGGGTTAAACCCATCGCCACGGAGAACAATTTTCTTAACAGTTAAATACTTAAATATAGTAAGATCCAAATCTGAAAACTCGCCTAATCTGCTCTCATCATCAAAAAAAGAAGCCTTAACTCTTGCTTCCAATATTTCTGGCGCTTTTTTTATAACGCCTTTTACACATTCTCTAAACTTCAAATAAATAGGATGATTTTTAGATTTCATAATCTTCAAAACTTTAAACACTGCCTTCTGATGCATCTCCCCCATCGCACAAGCAAATCCAGTATTATGATAAAACAATTCATCGTAACATTGGTAATTGATTGGGCCTAAAGTATATTCAAAATAAGGCAGGCCTTCTGTATCAATACAAACTTTTCGGGCAATATTATAAGTATTAAATTCCTGCAAGGCCATATAGGACAAGGTTTTTTTTGAGCCCATGCATTCAACTTGCGCTTCAATTAAGCGGTCCCAACAATCAAAACGTATTTCCCTTATACGATATTTTTTTCCTCCCAAATTCTTCATTTTTAGGATTTTATCCAGCAATATTATCTTCAATTTCTTTTTTTTGATTTGACTCATTTTATTATCCCCAGCAATATTTTAGTTCCAATACTTTTTAAAAATTTGTTTTTATTTTTTTCATCACGGCAATGCAACATTATGTTACTTTTATCAGAGTTGTCTTCAACATTTTCAAGGTCTAAAATGTAACTTAACATTGACCTTTTTATCCAAGCTGTTCCCACTGAACTTATTTTAAAATTCTTTTCTGCAATTTTTAGATCAGACCTTAACTTTGCAAGTTCAGGTTTTGAAAGTATTTGTTTTAACTTTTTATTTTCTTGGGACTTAATCAAGTGCCAAACTTTTCCAATGCACTCCTTGTATTTGATTGGCAAAACAATAAATCTTTTACCTTTACCCTTTCTTGGCAAGTTAATATAGCTGCCGCCGTTGCCAAAAAGTTTAGCAAGTTTAATTATGTCTTCCATTTTTCTTTAGTCCTCTTTAATTTTTTTTGTGTTTTTTAAAATCTTTATCAAAAGGATGTTTCCATTGGTACTCTTTCAATTCAATAATAAAAGCACCCTATTATTAAAAATATTCTCTTAAAACTTTTTACAATTAGAAATATTTATATACTATAATGTCTAATTGTAAAATATGGACAAAATAGATGAGAAATTACTGAGGGGATTGGACTCGGATCCAAAAGTGCCTTTAACCGCTTTAGCAAAAAAATCAAGGATTTCCAAACAGGCAGCAGTTTACAGATTAAAGCGCATACTAAAAAAACAAAGAGTCACAAAGTTTGGAACTATAATTAATTTAAAATCCTTGGGCATGGAGCATTATAGGATATTCCTCACATTCAATTCAAAAAAAGAGCATACCCAAAAAGAAATATTCAAATATCTTAGGAATCGGAAAGGGATTTACTGGGCTGCAAGAACTGGGGGCAAATACGATTTGATTATTGCACTGTTTGTCCAGGACTTTGAAGCATTTGATAAATTTATTGAAAACTTCAACCAAAAATTTCCTGGGCTGGTAAAGGACTACAAAAGCTGTTATGTTGTCCATTACTATGTCTACAAGCATAAATATCTTAATAAGGATTATTCTTGCATCAGTTATGGATACAATGATAAAATAAAACAGATTGATGGCTTGGATAAATACATCTTAAAAAAAATAAAAGACAATTGCAGGCTGTCTTCCTTAGAAATTTCAAAAGGAAAAGATGTTTCATACAAAACTATAAAGAATCGCATTAAATCTTTAGAAAAAAAGAAGATTATTTTAGGATACAGGCTATTTATCAAATCATCTAAATACAAGCCATTCATAGTCTTATTTTCTTTCAAGGATTATTCAAGGGAAACAGAAAAAAAACTAGTAGCCTATTTAAGCAAAGACAAAAATGTTACCCAAACTTTAAGGTTGTTTGGTTTATGGAACCTATTCATCCAGATAAGGATAGAAGATTATGAAAAACTGCAAAACTTGATAATCAGGCTAAGAGACAAATTTTGCATTATTGGCGGTTATGAAATCATCCCTGTGTTTGAAGATATTTCCATCAACCTTCTGCCCATAGGGGCTTCTGTAAAATAAGTTGTCAAATTTTGGGAGAAAAAATATAGTTCCATTGAGGATGTATATCCCCATATTTTATATTCAATTTACTCATTTCATCATCCGAAATCTTCTTTCCCTTCCCTTTGATACAGATATTATTTGGGCAGTTGGCGACTTCCGATTCTACAAGCCAAACAGCCCTGCCTGACTCTTTAGAAGACAGAGGATGGTTAGGTTACGACGACAATTATCAAGCTAAGATTTTTCAAATGCCAAACATGAAACGAAGGTTTGATTTATCATATTTTCAATCATTAATTTTTTTGTTTAATAG
>JAYEMU010000025.1:0-4825 GCA_034718475.1 Nanobdellota archaeon | reverse complement strand
CAGTTATCTAAATTCTACAAAATTAAAATTAATGACAAAGAAATAACATCAGAAATTCCAAAACAAACTAGATTAATAATAGAAAAATTAGATATACCTATTACTTAATTTTTACGGAGTTAGGGATAAACTTTCTACAATTTAATACCTACTATTTATGTCCTTGATTATTTATTAGGGGTTTTTTCTTTTTAAACTTTATCAAGACGAAACTTGACAGTCACCCCCAAAAATCATCATTCTGCCTTAAAAGTAAGACTTTTGGTGTACTTATGAAGCAAAGCCTACAGGATAAGAAAACTTTATAACGATTAAAGGATAATAAAAATCATATGAAGAAGTCGTCTGTAAAAATCCTGAAAAGCATAAAGCCGAATAAGCTTGAAGAAAAGAAATTAAAAGATATTGCTAAGCAGGCAATGTCAAAAATTAAAATTAGGTATGCTAAAACTGAACTTGGCGGTTCTGTTGCAAAAGGCACATGGCTGAAAAAGAATCATGATATAGATATATATGTCAAATTTTCTGCATCAAAATACAATAATAAAAACATCTCAGGAATACTATATAAGCATTTAAAAAAGAAATTCCCAAAGGTTGATAGGATTCACGGCAGCAGGGACTATTACCAGATTGAGCTTGATAATTATACAATAGAAATCATTCCAATATTAAATATACGCAAAGTTAAATCAGCAAAGAACATCACCGACATTTCGCCTTTCCACGTCCAGTGGGTAAAAAAAAACAAAAGATACTGCAATGAAATCAGGCTTGCCAAGTCTTTCTGCAAGGCGAATAAGATTTACGGTGCTGAATCCTACATTAAAGGCTTTTCTGGCTATGCCATAGAGATACTTGCTGTTTACTATTCAGGATTTTATAACCTGATTAAAAAGGCAGGCAAATGGAAAGAGAAGGAAGTAATTGACATTTCCCATTATTATAAAAACAGAAAAGAGATTCTTGAGAACTTAAACATTTCAAAAACCAAATCCCCCTTGATTTTAATTGACCCTGTACAAAAAGAAAGGAATGCCACTGCAGGTTTATCAAAAGAGAAGTTTAATAATTTTATAAGATTGGCAAATAAATTTTTAGAGCATCCATCTGAAAGTTTTTTCATAAAAAAAGATATAACAATAAAAGAATTAAAACAGATTGCTGAAGGGAAAAGATTAATCTTGCTTGAAGCAGTGCCTCTAGAGGGAAAAAAGGATGTAGTCGGAGCAAAACTATTAAAATGTTTTCAGCAGATATCAAAGCAATTCAAGCTTAATGATTTTGAAATCATAGAATCAGGATGGGAATGGAGCAGTAATGCAATTTTCTATTTCATATTCAGCAAAGAAAAATTGCCAGCCTCAAAAAAGCATTACGGGCCGCCAAAAAATTCCAAAGCCAGTTTAAAAAAATTCAGGGACAAATGGAAATCAGAAAAAATAAGATATGAAAAAAATAATTCCTACATAATCTTAAAGCGTGATTATCGAGAGCCCAAGGTTTTTTTGAAGGATTTATTAAGAAATGAAAACATAAAAAAACGTGTTAAAAAAATTAGCTTAATTCTATAAACTGCCCGTTTCTCATCAGATGCACTGTCTTCCCCAGTTCATAGCTTAGGGAACTTGCCAAATCAGACATAGGCGTAGTTTTATCCAAGCCGCCATGTGCAGGTATGATATGCTTCGGCTTCACCATCTCAAAAAGATCACGGTGATCCTCTTTTGCCGCATGCCCTGAAACATGTATATCCTTGAATATTCTGCACCCTTTTCTTTTTAGTCTCTCCTCCAGCATTGCCCTGTTTGCCAGGTTTACAGGCGAAGGTATAGTCTTGCAGGAGAATATTATCTGGTCACCCCTTTCAAGATTGAATGGCAGGTCGCCTTCTGCAAGCCTTTTGAGTATTGAGCCGGGCTCTCCCTGATTCCCAGTGCAGACAATCAGGTATTTATCCTTCCTTTTCTTGATCTGCGCTAATTTCTTTCTAATCTTGCTTGAAAATCCTATCAACTCCGCCTTATTTGTAAAATTTATAAGATTAAGCCTTTCAGCAGCAGAAACATACTTATGCAAACTTCTTCCTATTAGAAGCACTTTTCTTCCAAGGATATTGCCCATGTCGACTATTGACTTGAGTCTTGCTATATGCGAAGCAAATGTAGTCACAATTACAGCCTTGCCATCATTCTCCACGCCAAGAAGAACATCCTTCAGCATCTCCCTGGCAACCTTTTCAGAAGGCGTCTTCATCTCTTTGCCTGAATATAATGCATCAGCAATCAACGCAACAACATTCCCTTCTTCTCCCAGTTTTTTCAATCTTGGAAAATTAGGCTTTTTTCCCAATGTAGGATGCTTGTCAAACTTAAAATCATTGGCATATATCACTACGCCTGCAGGAGTGTGCAGGACTATCATAACAGCCTGCAAGGTTGAATGCGTAATATTCAGGAACTCCACTGTAATATTTTTTGTAAGGCTGACTTTTGAATTTACATTCAATGGCTTTAATTTATTTGGGATTTTAATTCTTTCATCCTTTAATATGCTCTTGAGAACCTCCAATGTATAAGGCGTGGCGATTATTGGGCAGTTGTATTTTTCTGCCAGGTATGGAATAGCGCCAATATGATCTAAATGGCAGTGGCTTGGGATTATTGCCTTGACCATATCCTTCCATTGATGTATTAGGCTGTCATCAGGCACCGCATCGATTTCTATCATGCCTTCCCTTGTAAGGCCTTCCCTGTTTCCCTTTTCCTCTTCATAATTAATTATTTTTGGGAGGTAGAGACCCATGTCGCAGATTACAACCTCATTTCCAACTTTGATTGCAGTCATATTCCTGCCGACTTCATTATAGCCGCCGACTGCGCATATTTCAATTTTCATAGTTACTTTAAATTTAAGAAATCATATAAACCTTTCTATTTTGCAGGTAATTTTTTTAAAAATTTGGAAGTTATGAATGAAAGTTTTTCAGAGGTTATGGATGCTGCTTTTTTTTGGAAATATTTATTGTTCATTTTCTTTGATTCTATCCTGCACACATAGAAAGTATAGAAGATAATTATCTATTATTTACAATATATAAAAGTAATCACACACCAGTATCTCCGAAGGGTAATTGCTATTTTTGAATCATTCAGTTATTTGGACTTGTTTTTTTGCAAGGAAATGTGAATTGTAGCTACTTGGAATCGTCTAATCGCTCCTTTCAGAGGTATAGCCTCTAAAATAAAAAGCAAATTAATTTTCAAAAAAAGAAAAAAAAGTTAGCAACAAATTATTTCCGTAGGACTAGCTATTCTATTTGCATCTCCAAACATAGGTTCTACAAATGTATCATCATTATTATATCTATCACAAGCTGTATCAGTGGCTTTAACAACAAATTTACAATTGTTATAATATGGGAACATTGCCATAGTTTGCCTTTTCCCACTACAACTTCCATCGGTTGAATCTAAATAGGTTATCGTTTGCCTAAATGCTACCCATTGACAGGTTTTTCCATACTTAGCACAGATGGCATCACCTGTTTTTCCCAAATCAGATTCAAAGTCTGAATGTGATAGTACCTTGCATTTCTTGCTTGTTAGTACAGCAATAGCTTCTTCATTAATCTCAGCCTCTACTCCTCCTAAGGAAGATTCCTCACGCAATTCTAAAACTGCAGATGATTCACCATAATTAGTCTTTATAACTACAGACTTAACAATAACTTCAATACCATTGATAATATTCGAACTGCCAGATGTTGTTGACATACTTGCTGCTTTGTCATCAACTTCAACTATCAATGAAGACGTGCCAACTGATACTAATTTAACATTCTTACCGGCAACTTCAACTGCCTTTCCCCCTTCAAACAAAGTATAAGTTTCTCCACGACCTGCTGAAGGAGGTAAGGCTGTTTCTTCAGTTTTTTCTTCATTTAAAGGATAACGTTCATTGCAAGCGGTTAAACATTCACTCATGCAATCTACAGTACAATGAGCCAACATTCCCTTGCATTTTTGAAAACATTTTCCAGAACAAGCTTCCTCACATTTCAATTGATCAGATTTTGAAGATGTAGCTTCAGTTTCTTCTTCATTTACAGGATTAACTTTGATATAAGCAACTTTCACTTCTTTATCATTATCCATAGTTTTATATACGCCTAATAGAGTTATTGCAAAGCCGTCTTTGACAATTTTAGAATCTAATTTTAACACGTCAATATCAGGCTGAACCTGGCCAGAATCATCAACTACCGACCCCCCGCCAACATTAATTTCAATGGCTTTCAAATTTGAATCTAAATCCCAATCTATATTCCTTACTTTAATTGCTTTAGAGCCTTCATATTTAATGCATTGGCCTTCCATCACATGATATTTGGGATATTGACTCGGTTCAACAATAGCAGAACATCCTGAATGAACTGCGCAATCCTCTGGGCAATTTACAGAAGTTTCTCCTTTGGTTACTTCACAAACATCATTAACTGCCCAACAATCACTTTGTTCTAAGACCAAGGACTCTTTATTAAAAAATGGTATCCACCTAAAGCTCAATGCTCCAGTTATGCTCTCTAAAAACCCTGCAGCCACCAAAGTACTGCATAATAACATGCCTAAAATCAATAAACTAGTAAATTTTTTCATTTATACTACCTCCTTTAATAATTATTCAAGTTTACAAAATGGATTATAGTTTATAAATACCCCCCCCAGAATATATATTTTAGAATATATAATTTGGATAATATCTAGCAACAGAGATTGCCACATTAAGCCATGCTAATTTAACAAATTCTATTTTTTTATTTTTT
>JAYEMU010000024.1:0-4847 GCA_034718475.1 Nanobdellota archaeon | reverse complement strand
TCCCTAGATTCTCTTTGCCTATCCATCCAATCCCTTTCCCAAGGATTAGAATATTCGTTTAATAAAATTATTAGATTCATATTATTTATTATATAGTTTAGGGGATATATAAAGCTTTTGATATTGAAAAAAAGTGGAAAATTTTGTGGGGAAAAAGGCATAATTTTTTTAAATTTGGTAAAATCCAGAGGTCTAATTTTCATTCTAAACATTTATAAACAAAAAAATATAAGGAATAATTATAAGATGGTGAAACTTTTAGGAATCGATAAAGCACAAGGATTTCTTTCGGATTATAATATTCCTTTAGCAAAATCAAAAGTTGTCAAAACAAAATTTGAGGCTAAAAAAGAAGCAAAAAATATGAAGTACCCCGTAGTATTAAAAATTAATTCTAAAAATATAATACATAAAACTGAGGCAGGCGGAGTAATTAAAGATATCAACTGCTGGGTAGAACTTGAAAATGCATTTGGCACCCTGTCTAGAAGTTTTAAAGATGAAAAAGATTTTTTGCTGCAGAAGCAGATTGAGGGCATTGAAATTTTTGCCGGCATGAAAAGGGATCCATCCTTTGGGCCAGTAATTGCTTTTGGATTGGGCGGAATTTTTGTTGAGATCATGAAGGATGTGGTTTTTAGAATTGCTCCAATAAATAAGAATGAAGCCAAGGAAATGATAAAAAGCATTAAGGGCTATCCAATTTTAAAAGGTGCAAGGGGCAAGGAAGGAGTTAATGTCAATTCCCTAGCTGAAATACTTGTCAATCTCTCCAAATTAGCCATGGATAAAAAAAAGATTAAAGAATTTGACTTTAATCCAATAATAATTAACAAAAGAAGCGCTAAAGTTGTAGATGCGAGGTTTCTATTATGAAACATTTCTTTTATCCAAAAAATGTGGCAGTGGTTGGGGCTTCACGCAGACCCCATACTGTTGGGCATGATATTGTTAAAAATCTTTTAGATGGAGGGGTTTTAAAAACTAAATTCAACAGGCCTTATAAGGGCAGGCTTTATCTTGTAAACCCGAATGCAGACCAGGTTTTAGGCATTAAATGCTATAACTCTTTATTGAAAATAAAAAATAAAATAGATTTAGTTATAATTGCTGTTCCTGCCAATATTGTTCCAAAAATTGTTAAAGATTGTATTAAAAAAAGAGTTAAGGCAGTAATAATTATTTCAGCAGGGTTTGCTGAAACTGGCTTGGGCGGGAAAGAGTTGCAGGATCATATTTCTTTATTATTAAAAAAAGCTAAAATACCCTTATTGGGGCCAAATTGCTTAGGTGTCATTAATACCCAAATTATGAACGCAAGCTTTGCACCCACAACACCGCCAAAAGGAAAAGTTGCATTTATTACACAGTCTGGAGCCTTGGCTGATTCAGTGGTTGATTGGGCAGTTGAACAAAAATTTGGCTTTAGCAAAATAATAAGTGTGGGCAATTCTGCAAATTTAGATGTTGGAGATTTCATTGATTATCTTGCCAAGGATAAAGAAACAAAAACTATTGCAATATATCTTGAAGCCTTGAAAAATGGCAGGGGATTCATAAAAAGTGCCCAGAAATGCAAAAAACCAATTATTGTGCTTAAAGGCGGAAAAACAGAAAACGGAAAAACTGCTGTATCATCACATACTGGCAGCCTTGCCGGGAATTATGAGATTTATAAGGCAGCATTTCATCAAGCGAAAGTTCTGCTTGTTAGCAGTATTGAAGAACTATTTGAATCTGCAAGGCTCCTGGCAAAATATAAACGAATTAAGAATAATATTGCCATAATAACAAACGGAGGGGGGTGCGGTGTTTTGGCTGCTGATATTTTCCAAGAACTGGAAATCAATTTAGCAAAACTATCTAAAAAAACTTTAAACAAAATTGAAAGGAAAATGCACCCTGCCTATTCACGCAAAAATCCTTTAGATATAGTTGGAGATGCTTCAAGTTTTAAGTATGATGCAGCCTTGAATGCTGTTCTGAGCCAAAAGAATATTTCAGGGATTATAGTCCTTCAAACTTTACAGACAATGACCAACCCTATAGAAAATGCCAAAGTCATCATTAAGGCAAGTAAAAAGTTCCCTAAAAAGCCAATAATATCTGTATTCATGGGAGGAACGTTTACAAAAAAAGGCAAGCATTTTCTTGAAGCACATAATCTTCCAGTTTATAATTTTCCAAAAGAAGGAGGCTTAGCAATTAAAAGCTTAATCAAAAAATGAAATGCTTGGTCATCTATGACAGTGTTACAGGCAACACAAAGAAAATTGCTGATGCCATCGGCAACACCATAAACTGCAAAGTTGTAAAAATCGACTTGTTCACAAGCGATAAGACTTATGACTTAATCTTTGTTGGAACACCGGTTCATGGGGCTTATCCCACTAAAAAAGTTAGAAAAGCTCTTGAAAGAATTAATTGCAACTGTGCTTTGTTCTGTACTTATGGTGCGCCGTTCTTTGGTTATCTGACCGCTAAAAAATGCCTGCGTAAAATGGAATCTTTAGCTAAAGGCAAAGTCTTGGAGACTTTTGCATGCAAAGGAATGCATCATCTATTACATCTATCAAAAGGGCACCCAAACAAAGAAGATTTAACAAAAGCCAGAAAATTTGCTAAAAAGGCTGCTAAGAAAACCTTTTAAATTTATTATCCTTATTTTTTAAGATGCCACAAGAAAAATCAGCAGGCGCAATAATTTACAATAAAGGCAAATATCTAATCTTACATTATCAAGCAGGGCATTGGGGCTTTCCTAAAGGAAATATTGAAAAAGATGAAACAGAGATACAAACCGTAAGAAGGGAGGTTGAAGAAGAAACAAGCATTAAAGACATATTCCAAGTTAAAGGCTTTAGTAAAAAAGTTTCATATTTTTTTAAAAGGCAGGGCAAAATAGTACATAAAGAAGTGATTTATTTTCTTTTTGAAAGCAATACTGACAAAATAAAATTGTCTGACGAACATCTTTCTGCAGAATGGCTTTCATTTTATGAAACTTATCATAAGCTTACTTTCAAAAATTCAAAAAAAATTTTGAGGGATGCACATTCTTTTCTTAATCCAAAATAGAATTATTATTTTCCACTAATGATCTCTATCACATCCCTATGCTTTAGCTTATGATCCTTGCCAATTGTTTTTTTGGTTTTTACGTCTATCGCCCGTATAAAATTATTGCCAAAATCACTATGCAACTTATAAGCAAAATCCAAAGCAGTTGAGCTATTGGGAAGCAAAAAACAATCAGGAAGAATATTTCCATCAGAATCAGCAAGCTTATTTATCCCGCCAGGGAATATTGCTATGTAGCCTAAAAGAGTAAATATTGCCTTGTCCAGAATATTTTGGACGCCTGTTGAACCGTAAGCCTGCAATATATTTTTTTTAATAAAGTTTAGAGCAAGATTTTGCTTTTCCGTTATTTTTTTATCCTCTTTTATTTCAAAATTATTTTCTCCAGGAATGTAATTTATTAATCCATGCCTGGCAGCCTCCCTTAATGCAAGTTCTGATTCAGCAGAGCATGGCACAAAATCATAATCTGGAAATTCCTGCTGTAACCTTTCTAAATTCTTTCTTGCCCCTCCTATATCTATTTTGTTTGCTGCAATAATCATCGGCTTGGTAACTTTTCTTAATTCTGTTGCTAAAAGCTTCAGATGATCATCTGTCCAGGAAACAATATCATTCCCTAATTCAAGAACCTGAATTGCCTCTTTAACCATCTCTTCAGTGACCTTTAAGCCAGACAATTGCTTGCCAATGGATTTATGTATCTCCCCTTTTGTCTGCTGCACTGAACGTGCAAATTTTTCCCAGCCCTTTTTGATTATCTGAAAATACCACATATCCAATTCTATTTCCAAAAATTTTACATCTTCAGCAGGGTCATAAGACATTGGTGCTATTGGCTCGCCTTTTTCATTTGTTGAACCAGATATGTCTATAACATGCACAAGCACATCAGCCTGCCGCAAATCATCCAAGAATTGATTGCCCAATCCCAAGCCTTTATGAGCCCCTGGGACCAACCCTGCAACATCCAGCATCTGGACTGGAACGAATCTCTTGTGGTTCAAGCAAAAGCCTTCCCGGGGATTGCATTGCGTATTGAATTCCTTGTCAACACAATCCAGCTTAACATAGCCAATCCCTGAATTAGGCTTGATGGTTGCAAAAGGATAATTTGCAATCTCAACCTCTGCCAAAGTTGCAGCCTTAAAAAAAGTGCTTTTTCCTACATTCGGCTTCCCTACTACTCCAATTAACATAAACTTATAGGATTACGGGCAGATTTATTAAGTTTTGCATAACTTTATCAGGCATTGACCACAACATTTAAAAATAACACTTCTTATCTTTTTTGTATTCGGGCCTGTGGCTTAGCCTGGTTAGAGCACTGGTCTTATATGGCCGTCTTCATTACATTTCAACAAAAATGAAGGCTCTTAAGAGAACCAGGGGTCCCGAGTTCAAATCTCGGCAGGCCCACTCATTATTTTAAACTAGAAAATATCTTAATTATATTTGCATCCATCTTAATTATATTTGCAATTTTTTACTATTTCACATTCCTAAAGAAAAGACATGCCAGATAAATATAGATGTTTTGCAGCAAGCTTATTATCGGGCATTGTCACTAAATGTTCTATTACATTAGAACAATTAAGGCACAAATGTTCTTCTGTATCGAAACATTATTATTCATTCTACATGACATACTCCACACACTAAAGTGTGTAGTTTCTCGGACTTAGCTTGGACAAATATTATTTATCCTCACTACCGATGGCATAGCCACTATGCAACTACTCCTTGACAAAAAGCCTTGGAGATAC
>JAYEMU010000023.1:0-18126 GCA_034718475.1 Nanobdellota archaeon | reverse complement strand
CCGGATTTGTTCTTTTATCCCCCCATCTTCCCTGATGCCTAATGCAAATCCTGCACGCCAGCATTTATGGTTAAATTGCAAATCTGAAAGAATCAAATCATTATGTTCAAGGCCAACAAATTCTGCTACTTCTTTGCAATATTTTTCATAACCTTTTCTTTCTTTTTCAAACATAAGTTATTAAAATAAGTAGGCTATTTATAAATATTAAGGTTTTTTCCAGGCAATTTCGTAATAAGTGACAGAAAGTTCTTCATCTACTATCCCTATCATCAGCCTTTTTCTGGTTGAATGCGCAACCCTGTTTTTTGCAGCAAACTCGTACCACGTCAGTGTTTCTACTTCTGATATTGGATAAAGTATCCATTTTGCATGATCTTCACCAGGCTTTACCCCTCTATCATAAACCCTGTAATCTGCACCGAACTTTAAAGCGGTTTTCAGGATATAGCCCCTATTCCTCATATCCTTATATACTGCATATCTTATTAGAAAATTTTTATTTTTTCTTTTGGCTTTCTTTAAATAGCTAGCAAAATCATATTCCGTTCTAGCGCTCATTATTTTAATCTTTTCCTTTTCAAGAAGATAAAGCCCTTCTACTAAAGAATATTGGTATTTTTTTTTACCCAGGGGCTCTCCAAATCTTGATTTTTCATAAAGTTCATTGGTTGTATCATTTTTTTCAGCAATAACCCTGTCTTCCATGAACATTGCAAGGACAATTTTGTTCTTAGTCATACTTTCAAAAAGGCACAAAAAGTAATATAAAGGTTGTGGTTTTAAATATGACTATGATAAAACTAGTTTTCCTTGGGACTGGAAGCATGATACCTACTGCACAGAGGAATCATTCAGGAATTTTCTTAACATATAGGGATGAGGGCATCCTTGTAGATTGCGGCGAAGGGATTCAAAGGCAGTTTAGAAAAGCTAAAATAAGCCCTACAAAAATAACAAAATTATTAATAACTCATTGGCATGGAGACCATATTTTGGGTATACCCGGGCTCCTGCAGACCTTGGCAGCCAGCAAGTATAATCGGACTTTGGAGATATATGGCCCAAAGGGAACAAAAGAATACATCTCGAAAATGCTTGATTTTTTTGTCTTTGTAAAGAAAAATGAAAATTTTAAATTCAAGGTAAAGGAAATAAGTGAAGGAATATTTTTTGAGAATGAATATTTTATTCTTAAATCTTCAAAATTAAAACATAGCATAACTTCTTTAGGCTATTCCTTAATTGAAAAGGACCAACTGAAAATAATCAAATCTTTCCTAAAAAAATTAGATATATCCCCTTGTCCGATGCTGAAAAAATTAAAAGAGGGAAAAAATATTAAATTGAAAGGCAGGACAATAAAAGCAAAAGATGCGACTTTATTAAAGAAAGGCAAGAAAATAACTTTCATTTCTGATACAGGCAAATGCCAGTCAGCAGTTGATTTGGCAAAAGATTCAGATTTATTGATATCTGAAGCGACTTTTGATGATGCATTAATTGAAAAAGCAGATAGCTATGACCATATGACTGCTTCCCAGGCAGCAGAATTAGCAAAAAATTCTTCAAGCAAAAAATTAATTTTGACTCATTTCAGCCAGCGCTACAAGAGTGTTAAAAAATTAAAGATTCAGGCTAAAAAGACATTTCCCAATACTGAAACCGCTAAAGAATTCATGGTTCTTTCTTTATAGTATCATAAGTTTCAAAAACAAGAAGCTGTGTCCAAAGATTGTAAGTCAGCCTAACCATATAAATTAACAGTGTCACAACTACTGAAAAAACATAAACTCCCAAAGGGCTGGTTATAAAATCTTTAATCTGCTCGGCCCCCAATCCAATCCCCCAATAGATTAATCCTGTGCCGATGCCTGCAATGGCAATAACCAGCCAGATAACAAAAACAGCAAAAGGTTTTTTGGTAAACAGCTTAAATGATTCTTTTAGGATTTTGAAAGCCCCCTGTCTTTGTTCAAGGAAGAGTATGGCATACCGATACATAATTCCGAGCTTTAATGCCAATATTGTAGTTATGCCAATTAAAGTAACAAGCATTTTTATTGAAATGCCCCAAAAATTATTGATTATTTCTTTATTTGCGATAATTATTATTGTTGAAATCAAAATAAGCCCTATAGTTAATATATAAACATAAATCTTTAGGAAAACAATTCTTAGGAAATAGGATTTTTTTGAAAAGATTATTTTAATCAGCGAATACTTTTTATTTTGAACTATGCTTGAGATCATTGAAAATTTTATTGCAGCTACACCCACCCCAACAAAAAATGTAACTATGACAAATACCAAAAATGAAACTGTTAGCATGAACCAATTGCTGTTAAGAAAAGCTTGCAGAACATTAATCTTAATTGCACCTTCCATTAAATAATCCATTAAGAATTGGTCAATCCCGCTGGACTTATAGAAAATAAATGTTAAAATGTAAGTCAGAACATACATGAATAAATCCGGAACATAAAGCACTGGATTTTTTATAAGATTTTTTAAAGAGTAAATTGTTGTTTTGGAAATATCCATAATATAATTTTTATGCACGCAAATTTATAAACTTTCTGTTTGATTTTAAATCTTTTTAGAAACATAAGTCCCATCTTTTGTATAATGCAATTTTTTAATGAAATATTCCTTTACGCCTATTCCTGCAATAACCAATAATTTTTTGCAGTCAAAATCTTCTTTTGCAATTTTTTCTGCTTCTTTCATAAGAAGTTGGCCATAGCCCCTGTGCTGTATTGAACTTTTGTCTTTTCTGCCGATTCTGAGTGAAGGTGAATATACATGCAGTTCGCGCACGCCCATTGAATTTTCTGTAATCTCTTTCCTAAAGGGCAGGCAGGGCTTTCTCAGCCTGCAGAATCCTGCCAGTATGCCTTTATCATCTTCAATTGAAAGAAAGATTTCCTGACCTTGGCTGGCATTATAGTCCATACGGAAAAGTTTTGTTGCACCCAAGCCCTTATTTTTTGGTTCAGAGCACCTTATGCATCTGCATTTCTGCTTCATTTGTTTTTCGACATACTGCCTTAAATTTGTAACATCCACCCCCTTGACTATAAATTTTGAAGGGATGTCCCTTTGGACCCTCTGCACCCTGCAGTATTTTGGGATGCAGGTTTTTCCTTCAGCAATAATCCTTGCTGCATCTTTTGTTGCAAGCGGTTCATACTTCCCTTTTTTATATAGCTCATTTAATTCTGTGCCCGGCATGACCATGCATGGATAAATTTTTAAAAAATCCGGCTTAAAGTCTTCGTTGGTAAAAATTTCTTTAAAGATGTTAATATCCTTTTCTTTTGTTGATCCAAGCAGTCCAGGCATGATATGGTATCCTACTTTGAGGAAGGAATCCTTCATCAGTCTTGTTGCTTCAATTGAGTCTTCAACACTGTGCCCCCTTTTGGATTTTTTCAGAATATCATTATATACTGTCTGCACCCCCAATTCAACCCTTGTGCATCCCTGGTTGAGCATAGTATTTATTTCAGGTTTTTTGCAGAAATCCGGCCTTGTTTCAATTGCCAGTGCAATGCATCTTATTTTAGAACTTTCATTCCTTAATTTTTCTGTTTCCAAACTGGTTTTTCCTTTAAGCTTGGAGATTTTTTCAATTATCTTTTTTTCCCTGTTTTTGTCTTTGATACTGCATGGCAGCAAAAAGAAGTCTTTGAATTCTTGAAAGTTAAATTCATTTTTATGGAAGATCTCCCCATAGTCATTCATTGCCTTGAGTGCAAATTTAATGAAATTGTTCTGGTATTGTTTAGGGTAAGATGGAAAAGTCCCCCCCATTATTATAAGCTCGATTTTATCCAAATTCTGGTTTAATAATTGATATTGCTCAAGCCTGTTGTATGTTTGGAGATAAGGGTCAAAATTATTCCTTAATCCCCTCATTGCAGCAGGCTCGTTTCCTGTATAGCTTTGCGGGATGTTGCCAAAATAAGAATCAGGCCCTCCTGGGCAGAAAATGCATTTCCCATGTGGGCAGGGAAAAGGCTTGCTCATTATTGCCAATGGTGCAACTCCTGAAATAGTCCTTGTAGGTTTTGATATCAAGAATTTAAGGGCATGGTATTGTTTTTGATTGGCATGGGTTAAGATCTGTATGAAAGAAGGGAAAATATTGGCTTTGTATTTCCTGCATAATGCCCTTCTTATTTTTTTAACTGTGGCTGTATCTTTAGTATTGCTTTTAATAATCTCTTCTATTAGCTCCATATAAAATTCATCGTCCATAAAGAATTTGTGTTTATGTCATGTTTATATTATTTTTGGTATGGCTTGCCTTGTAGAAAATAAAAGAATCTAAATTAAAAATATCAAATCACCTTAATTGATATATCAATGAAAGCTATTTTTGGTTTTTCACAGGCTACACTAATAATTCAGTACCTACTACCTATTAGCAATACAGATTAGGTGTTCCGTGCAATAATTAAAAAGTAGGCTTTCTACTTACAAATGAACAGTCCAATTTGGAGATTGGCAGGCTTATAGCACCCAAATATTAAAGAATAAGGCTTTGATGTCACGAAGCATAAAAAGATTTATATAGGTCTTCTTGATTAAATTAAACGGCAGGCTAGGCTGGTGGGTTAGCCCTCCATTATAATCGCAAGCGGGCTATATGGCGAAGCCGAAGCTAAGAGAGAGGTGCATGCTTTAGTTGTGGTCTTGGTTTGGACGTTGAAGCCTTGTCCTGATTGGTCATTCCTTGCGTGAACTGGATCAGGCCAGGAATGGAGCAGTCCTAAACGTTTGGATTGGCGCTTTCAGGGTTGCAGGGTTGAGGAAAAGCCAAGGTCAGCCGCTGCTGGGGTATGCTTCCATCTTTTGGTGCGCCTGCCGCTTTAACTTCTTAATCCCAATAAAATTTATATATATTAAGCTTATTACAGCATGTTAAGTTGAATGAAGAAAAAAAAATTTGGAAAACACTTGCAGTTTTATGCTTCATTTTATTTGTTGCAGGTTTTTTTACAGATTCCATGACGGGTTTTTTTGTGAAAGAATTTCAAAAGCCCAAAGTTGAAATTTATGCAAGGTCGCAGTGCATCCATACAATTCAAACAGAAAATTCCATATTGCCAGTAATTGATTTGATGCAGGGCAAATTAGAATTTAAAATATATTTCATTGGGATTGATGAAGAAAAATTAAGATCATTAAATGGTCCAGAAGAATTAAAGGAAAATTTAAGGCAATTATGTATCCAAAAATATTTTCCAAAAAAATTAATCCCTTATATTCTCTGCCAGAATAAAAATGTTAAAACTATGAAAGAAACTTGGCAGCAGTGTGCTGGTACAAATGCAATAAAAGTTGATACTATAAGGCGGTGCATAAATAGTGCAGGCGGGCAAAGGATGCTTTCTGCTTCATTCAAAAGAAGTCAAAACAAAAATCTTCAAAAATCTCCAGTTCTTTATTTAGGAAATAAAAAAATAAGTTCTAAAATAAATCGCATGCCATTTAAAGAAGAGCTTTGCAAGACTCTTGATGTCTGCTGATAACAATACAGGCATAGGCTCATCCCTTCTAAAATTTTAAAAAAGGATTTTTTAAGCCCAAAAAACCACCCAAAAATATATATATGGATAATGCTTTTTTTAAATCAAACAAAATTTGAAAAATAATTTTGTTTAGGAAAAGAGGTAAAATATAATGTCAACCATTCTAAAAAATAAATATCTAAAATCAATATATGTGGGCTTAATTTTTGTTTTTTTATTAATAAATGCAGTTGCTTTAGCATCAGCTGCATGCTATGAGCATGGGGACCAAACAACCTGTGAAAATAATGGTTGCGATTGGAAGTCAGACAGCTGGGGGAGCTGGTGCGAGGAATTCAATTGCTGGAGCTATTATACAAAAACAGGCTGTGATGCTTCTTACGTCCCAGGCAAAAATTGCACTTGGCAAACAGGTGCAGGCTGGGGCTGGTGCGAGCAGGTAAGCTGTTGGAGTTTTGACGGGACTGATAATGAATCTTGTGAAGGGAATTCTGCTGGATTAAATTGTGAATGGCTTGGCGAGTGCAGTGGATATAACCCTAAAACAAGTTGTTGGGATATAACCAGCAAGGCAACATGCAACGAAACCTCTGGTTGCACTTGGGGCATTTGCCATGAGCTTGGGTGCTGGAAGCATGATACTCCTTCAGCTTGTGGAGATGCAACAGGTTCATCAAAACAAAGTTGCGCTTGGAATTCAGCATATGGTTACTGTTATGAACAGGGATGCTGGGATTATTCCGGAACAAACAGGACTGCTTGTGTGGCCTTTGGGACAAGCTCTGGTTTGAATTGCGCTTGGGTGGATAATTATTATGTACATGATAGCTGTGAAGAGCCTTCATGCTGGATGCTTGACTATACAAATGCAACTGCGTGCATAAATAATTCTTATAGCTTGAACTGCACTTGGGATGGTACAAAATATTGCATGATGCAGGGATGCATGAATTATGCCAATTCAGATAATTGCAATAATGCTCCAGGCTGTATATGGAAGCAGGAGACAAGCACTGGATGGTGTGAAGAAGTAAAATGCTGGAGTTATGATGGGACAACTGAAAATGAATGTGTTGATAATGCTTATGGCCTAAGCTGTGCATGGGATGATAATGGCAAATGGTGCTATTATAATTTGACAAGCACCTGTTCAAGCTTTACTACTGAAAGTGAATGTATGGATACATATTATTGCTGGTGGGAATATAATGATTGGAACACTCCTTCTGCTGGAGGTACATGCAAGGATCCCATGACTGAATGGGGTGCAGGCTTTGATACATTTTTTGAAGAGGATAATCCTGGATGTTATATTTTTGATGGCAACAGCTCAAAATGCAATAACACTTTTGGCTGTTATTATAATGCCTATAGCCAATGCTTGGTGAATGGAACTCATGCAAATAATAATAATATTACTATGAATGGCTTGCAGTGTTACATGATAAATGATTCGAATCTCTGTAACAATATTGCTTCTTTAGGTTTTTGTTGTGATTGGAAAGAAGGCAGCTGTCAGCAGAATAAGCTGAGCACAGCCTGCAAGGACAAGGCTGACAAATTCTTTGCTGATGTTGGTGTTGAAGTATGCGGCGATGTTGCTATGAAGGCTTCAGATGATACATCTGCAGAAACTCTTTGTAATAGGCTTAGGGAAGAGGGCAACCTTCCATGTGAATGGAATAACAAAACTGCAACATGCATCATTAAAAGCGATATTTTCGGGAATCACACGCAAAGCTGCTATCAGATTGATAATCAGAAGATTTGCGTTGCTGCAGGATGCCAGTGGCTAAAAGAAAATTATTGTGAAGGCAACAGGTCAGTGCCTGCAGGCAAATGCGAACAAAAGACTACTGCAGAAAGGAACTGCAAAAAGGCATGTTACGGCTGCAATTCCAAATTTGATGGCTCAAACCATTCATCTCCAGCAGATGCAGAGGATTATTGTTATACAAATAATCCAAAATGCGAATTTGTTGCAGACACTACAGCACCTAATGGATTTGGATACTGCCAATCAAAAGGCCAATTTAAGAATAAAATGGCAACTGATTGCAAAACTGATTGCGGCAGCTGTACATACTTTGGCAATTCTCATGCTGACAAGGAATATAGCGGAGACTCAAAATCTTATAGTACTTGCAAAACCCCAAAATGCTTCTGCCAGCAGGCATATGAATTTAATAATGTCAGTTGCAAATGGATGGAAGATTCTTCAAAAGCCGAAGGAGGCTATTGCATAGATAAAAGTGTAAAAACCTGTGCTGATTCTTGTGATAGGTGTTATACTCAAACTGATTGTTCAAATACTGGAAGAAGCTCATTTAATGCTTCTGGCTCATGCTCTTGGGATTCAACAGATGGAGTATGCAGCAAGGCGGGTGAGACGGCAGAAATATGCTGGGACGCTAAAGACAATGATGCAGACAACCTTATTGATTGTGCTGACCCAGAATGCTATGCAGATGATTTTTGCGGATTTGTACAAGGTGATTGTTTTGGCTGGCCTGACCAGGCAAGTTGTGAAGCAGCGAGCTGCAGCTGGATATCTGACCATTGGGGAAGCTGGTGCGATTTTCCTGGCGCTGATTGCTGGAAATATGATGGAAATAAAACAGAGTGCATTGCAAAAAATTCAACCTGTGATTGGAATGCCGGCAGCGGCGATGGCTTATGCGAGCAGGATTGGAATATTGGAACAGATTGTTATAGCAAAATGACTAATGCTAGCTGTGCTGATACAGCAGGATGTACTTGGACAAATGATACCTTTTGTAATACTGATGATGGAATTGGCACAGGTTACTGCAATACTCAGGGTGGATGGTGCGATCCTTCAGCCTTTGCGCCTAAGAATTGCTGGCAGTATGATGATGATTCTGAAAGTTGTGGAACAACAACCGGCTGCATGTGGGATTCTGTAATGAATGCATGTTTTGAAAAAGGCTGCTGGAATTATGACAATAACCAAACTTTATGTGGAGAGCAGTCAAATTGCAGATGGTCAGCTTCGGAATGGCAAAACTGCGAGATAGATTGGAGCTCGAGCAATTGCTGGAAATATGATGATAATCTTTCTGGCTGCATTGCCAATACCAAGTGTGCATGGGTAAACAGCACTTATGGTGGTGGATGGTGCACAAACCAGTTTGATACTTGCTATAGTTATAAGACTGCAACAGAATGCGGACAGCATACAGATGCATGTTTTTGGGATTCTGGTTCGTATGGCGGCGGTTCTTGTGAAGGCCTATGCTGGAATCAGGATGATATTAGCTCTTGCAATGCTTTGGATGGCTGCAAATGGTCAACTGGCTGGTGTGAAATGTCTTCAGCATCCTCTGGCAGTGTGGATTGTTGGAACTATGATAATAATAAAGATAATTGCAATGATGCCTCTGGCTGCAGTTGGAAGAGCCCTGGATGGTGCAACCCTAAGGGATTTGCTGGCGGGAATGCAATATCAGGTATGGGTGGAGGAGCAAATACTGGCACAAATTGCTGGCAGTATGATGGCAATTCATCTGCATGTACTAATAGCACATTGATTGGAATAAGTTGCAAGTGGATGTCTGAAGATTATCCTTTCTGCGAGGCTGATTGGTCAGCAGATTGCTGGCAGTATGATTGGAATTCAAGTGCTTGCGGAAATGCCAGCAAGTGTGTATGGGTTGACAATTATTGTACAAATGTTTTTGATCTTTGCTGGAGCAATTCATCGCTTAACTCAGATGCAAATGAATGTAATGCAAATGCCTATTGCAACTGGACAGTGTGGAGCTGGGGTGGAGGCTCATGTGAGCCGACATGCTTTAACGCAACATCACAAGGTTCATGCCAGAACTTGGCAGGCTGTAAATGGATGGATGGCTGGTGCAATCAGCCAGGAAAAGCCGATATGTTTATGGACATGGAAAAGGGCGCAGCTCAGCCAATTGCATTTGATATGTGTTCAGAAGCAGGCATACCTAATTATACAGATATTTGCCAAGCAGGATTTAAGGATATGGGCGATGCTTTTGGGGTTGGTTCCAATGTCCAGGATTTTAAGGATGCGGGAATATGCAATGGTGAAAAAGTAAGCATGATGGGCAATGATTATGGTACTGGAAATGGCACAGTAAAGCTTTATGTATTTTTGGATACTGATGGGACCCAAACTGATGGCTGTTCTCCTCCAGATGATGCTAGCCAAGTAGGCTATGAATTTAGGCTTGAATATAAGGCTGTATGGAACAATACATTAGGCAAGGCGGCAGAAGTATTAAATGCTTACAAATGCAGTTCTGGCTCTTGGACTTTGACTGATCTTTCAATAAATTCTTGGAAAGAAAAGATGTGCTCTGAATTAGGGGGCCCTATGATTGCTGTAAGCAAAGACGGCCTGGATAAATATCCATCCTTATATGATTCCGAAGAGGACTTAAGAATATATGTAACAACAGCAGATATTCAACATAACATCAGTTCGCCTTCTGATACTGCAGGACCTGGCTGGATAACTCCTGGATCCATGGATTTCAATTTTAAAGGGATATTTGAAACAGGAATTGATACAGCCATATTTGAAGACTTTTTAAAGGATGGTTTCATGAAATATGAAGACTGTTATTTGGCAGGCGACGAAGACAATGATGGTCTGGTTAATTGTGATGACTGGGATTGCAAATTCTCTCCTAACTGCTTGACATCAGGTGTAAATGCAGCCACATATTCAGATACATCGGTACCTACAGTTCCAGAAATAAGGGTTGAGGAATATCCAGATTCAGCTTTGATTATTTTTAGTACAAGCAAGCCTACAAATGGAACATTATTATTTTATGGGACTGATACAAGTTGTGCAGCATTAAATACAACAATATATGACATAGGGATATTAAGATCGGCAGTAAGGAATTATACATTTAATCATTTGATACGAATCTATAATGATTCGGCTGATGAATCATTGCAATATGAATTGGACAATGACACCAAGTATTTCTATAGAATTAAAGTTTGCGATGAAAAAAATAGATGTGCAACAAGTGCCTGTACATATTTGAGAACAGCAGAGACTATGGCAAAATGTGCTTATTGCAATTTTGTAACACAGATAGATATGCCAAGCGGCTGGAATGTACTTTATGATTTGGATAGGGATGGGGTTTGGGAGCATTGGCAGGGCCATATATGCGGGCCTAATGCAGGCATGAAAACAAATTATACTGACGGCATGAAAGCACATATAAAATTAAACAATTCATATGGTGGAGAAATGTTCTTTTATAATGTCACTTTGTCCAAAAGTGGATTGACAAGCACGACAAAAGACATAACAGTTGGCGGTTCTTTAATTTATGAAGATAGTTTGACCGATTCAAGTGGAAAAACAATAGGCGCTGTAGGGATGCTTGCGACAACAAGGGATAAAATTGTTAAAAATTTAAATCCTGAAGTATGTGAATTAACAATCCCTAAGGGAACTACAGATTGTACAGAATTATGGCATTGTGATGACAATGGAGAAAATTGTGTTGAAAGGACAACTGAAGCATCTTTAGTAAGTAGCACAACAACTACATGCAAGTGGAAAATACCTTATTGCGAGTTTTCCATGTGGGCTGGAGGTCAGCCCGGCACGGCTGCAGCTACCGCAGCAACAGGTAGTTCTGGTTCAGCAGGTAGTGCTGGCGGAGCAATATCAGCAAAAGGGACATGGGCAGAAATAAGCAAAGATGAACAAATTACTTTTGAAATAAACCGCAATTCAATTTCAGTCAAGAAAATAGAGTTTACATCTTTAAAAGATTTGACAGATGTTGTTTTGCAGGTTATTCCATTAAACAGCAAGCCGGAAGAAGTTTTGGATGCCTCAGAAAAAGTTGTAGAATATTTAGAGATTACGAAAGAAAATATAGCCAATGAAGATTTTGAAGGTCTTACGATAACTTTCACTGTAGAGAAAAGTTGGCTGGCAGATAATGATGTTGCAGACAATGAAATAACTCTTTTGAGATATACAGATGACCTTTGGAAAGTTCTTCCAACAGCAAAAATAATTGAGGATGAAGACAAGATAAAATATCGGGCAGAATCAAAAGGATTAAGTTATTTGGCTATAGCAAAACTTCCAGCTTCTTTTGAAGAAGAAAGTAAAAGCACAGAAGAAAAAGAAGAAACAATTTCAGAAGAAGAGAAAGAACAAACTGGAACAGATGAAAAAGGAAAGTTCCCTTGGTTGAAATCAATTATTGGCCTTTTGTTATTGGCAGCAATAGTTTTTGTTGTTGTATATCTGTTAAAGAGAAAAAAATCTTAAGAAATTTCTTCAACTTCTTTTTTTCCTTTTTTCATTTCTTGAACTTGTTCCAAATCTAATTCAAGAAGAAGAGTTTGAAATTCTCCAACATGCTCCTTTTCTTCTTTGGCTATAGCCTTCAAAACTTTTTTAATTTTTGGGCTTTTAGCTAAGGATGCCATTTGTTCATAAAGATTAATTGCATCCAGTTCAGCGATTAATCCTGCCCTAATTATTTCTTTGTCAATATTTTTTTTATTTACTTTTTTTAAATCTATTGGAAGTTTTGATAACATTTTTTTCATCTCTAATTTTTCACTGACTATATTTCTCCAGCAATTGTGGATTGTATTTCACCAATAATGTCCCCCATATTGGATATAATTAAAGTATAAAGCTTTTTAATTATCAATTCATACATGGATTCTTTTAGAGGTCCGGAACAATAGTTTAACATCCCTTCGACCTGGCTGGAGCTGATATCTTTAAGAGCACGCAATGGCACTTTACATTTCATGTCTTTTCCTTCAAACATAATCTTTTTTTCAAGAGAAGTCCCTTCAGCCATTTTTTTCAATTCAATGTGGATAAGGCAAAAATCCCCTCTTCTGCCTTTGATAGAATATGTATAATAATTAAGATTCTGCAATTTCAGGTATTTGGCAGGGCTACAGCTTTTCATTGCATCTTCAAAACATTCATTAGTGGTGCATGTTTTTTTTATATACCCAAAATGATAGGCAAAGAAAGATATTAAAATTAGGGAAGTTATTATGATAAGCGCTTTTTTCCAAGAAAAAACTTCTCTCCAATCAACCCTCTTTTCATTTTCTTTATCAGCCAATATATATTAAAAAGAGTAAAACTTACTTTTAAATGTTACTAAAAACAAAAAAATTGTCCAGGCATGCCACCTGGATGAAAAATTTAAAGTTCTTTTGATGTCAAAAGGTTAACACTTGGGCTGGACTTAATTTTTGAATCCATTGCAACCACAAATTTAGTATTTGTCCTTTCTGCCCTTCCAACAATTTCTTTAGTAATGGTCCCATCAAATATTACTGCAAATATCCCTGTATCAATGTTTTTCATTGTCGTTTCAAGTTCTGCAGTTGGGACTTTCCCCAAAATGTTTAATTTTGCATCAAGTATATAGGCTCCCCTAGAACCGACTAAATCTTCAAGCAATTCTTTAAATTTGGTTTTTTGGTCTTGGCTTAATGTCATTTTTGTATTTCTGCTGTATGTCCTAGTAGGAGCCCTGCTTGTAGAATACCTCCTAATTGGAGTGTTGCTTCTTGCCCTATTCCTGTTGTTATTATGGTAATCATTTTTTCTTCTATTGTCATAATCTTTTTTAGCTGTTAATGTGTTTCTGGGCCTTCTTTCTTTAATGTCCATTTTTGCTTGTTCAGAAGCGATTTTTCCCCTTAAGGCTTTATGTATTTCTTTTTGTGTAATCTCTTCAACCTCTTTGCCATCTGGGGCTTTTACAACAAAATCAATTTCGGCAACTCCACTGGCTTCTTTAATTATTAAGTCTCCGCCCCTGTCCCCATCAACAAACAATGTAATTACTTTGTGCTTGCTAAGATCAATAATTGTTTGTGGGATTGATGTGCCGTTCAATGCAATAACATTTTTAAAGCCATATTTTAAAAGGTTAAGTACATCTGCCCTTCCTTCTACAACAATAATTTCTTCTGAGTCTTCAATTGTTGGACCTGCTGGCAATTTATCTTTGCCGTATGCTGTTATTCCCATCATTCTTACAGAGTGGCTTACCTCTTCTGTAATCTCTTGTGAATCTGGAAGGACTTCTTCTTGAAGTTTTCTCAATAATTCTTTAGCTCTTTCAATAACAAACTTTCTTTTGCTAATTCTTACATCTTGAATTTTAGTGATTCGCACTTTAGCATTGCATGGCCCTATCCTTTCAATAGTTTCCAATGCAGCCGCAATAATTACAGTTTCTTCTTTATCCAAGCTTGAAGGTATAATAATTGTGCCGCCAGCTTTTCCAGTTTTAAGGCTAAGATTAACTTCTATTCTTCCTACCCTTCCACTTCTTTGCAACTCTCTTAATTCTAAGTCTGCTCCTAATAATCCTTCTGTTTGGCCGAATATAGCCCCTATAACATCAGGTTTGTCAACAACTCCATCAATTAGGATTGATGATTCAACAATATATTTTGCCGATACTGGGCTTATTTTTCCCATTTTCTTCCTCCTATTATCTTTCAAAAATTAAAGAACAAGTTTCTATTTTAAACCAATTTCTTTCTTAAGCTTCGCTTAATCAAGTGATAGTATGATGTGATGAACTTGACTTTAATTTGAAAGTTATATTGCCCGCAACACTAACCCCCAAGCTCATTGCTTGGCATTGCCGTGCGCTCCATTGAGTATTCTCGTGGCGGGCGCTAGGTGTAGTGTGTATAAGGTAGTATAAAAAGCTTTTGGAAGTAAAATTTCTTATTTTTCAATAGCCTTTTCACAGCGTCCAAATAAAATATCTTTCAAAATCTAAGAGCAGTTAAGACCTAACTTTCTACTTACTAGAAATAGCAACCTTTATAAGTAAAACCTCTTTTTTAACATTTTATTATGACTAATAGAAATTGGATTAAATTAAAAAGCTTTATAAAGGAGTGTTATAGAGTATTGCTGATAACCAAAAAACCTAACAGCACAGAGTTTAAAACAATTGTTAAGGTGACTGGCATGGGTATATTAATTGTTGGCCTTATAGGTTTTATCATTGCCATATTGGGCCAATTAATGGGGATTTAAAATGGAAAACAAAATTTTTGCATTAAGGACAACAGCAAACCGTGAAGATCAAGTAGTTGATTTTGTTTCTGCACATGTTTTAAAGAAAAAGCTTGAAGTCTATTCAATAATAAGGCCTCATGGAATGAGGGGCTATGTATTTCTTGAAGCATTGGACAGGGCAACTGCTGAAGAATCTTATATGGGCGTGCCTTACGCAAAAGGCCTTTTAAGGAAGCCTATAAAATTTGAAGAAATTGAACCAATGATTGAACAGACAAAAATTCAGATTAATATGCAAAAAAATGATATTGTTGAAATTATTTCAGGCCCTTTCAAAAGAGAGAAGGCAAAAATTAGCAGGATTGATACCCAAAAAGAAGAAGTGATAGTAGAATTGCTGGAAGCAGCTGTCCCTATTCCTATAACTTTAAAGATGGATGCAGTCAAAGTTATTCGTAGGGAGAATGAAGAAGAAAATTTAGAGTAAGTTTTATATATAGGTTAAGTTTCCAAAATATAAAACCAATGATTCCATAGGAGGTTTTTAATATGGCAGATGAAAAACAAGAAAAAGCATTTGAAATTGTCGAATTGGCAAAACGTTCAGGCAAAATAAAAAAAGGTTCTAATGAAGTAACAAAAGCTATTGAAAAAGGCATGGCTAAATTTGTAGTTTATGCAAAGGATGTAAACCCTGTAGAAGTAATAATGCATCTTGCGCCTCTATGCAAGGAAAAAGACATACCTTATGTTGAAGTAAGCAGCAAGGAAGAATTAGGTACAGCTGCAGGTTTGCCAGTATCTACAGCTGCAGTGGTTGTAATATTGGAAGGCGAAGCAAAAAATCTTATTTCAAAATTAAAACCTAAGGAAGAATCCAAATAAAAATGGCAAAACCTGAAAAAAAGAAAACAGAAACAAGATCCTTATTTTCCCATGCATATCCTGCAAGGGTTGAGGAGATAGTGGGCCGTACAGGTACAAGGGGTGAAGTTATTCAAGTTAGATGCAAGATTTTGGAAGGGCGTGATGCAAATAAAGTTCTTACAAGAAATGTTAAGGGCCCTATTCGGATAAAGGATGTATTGATGCTGCGAGAGACTGAAATTGAAGCAAGGAAACTGAACAGGGGCAAAAAATAATGGTCAAATGCTCATTTTGTAAAAAAGAAATTGAAAAAGGCACAGGGATAATATTTGTTTATGCTAATGGGAAAGTTCTTAATTTTTGCTCAAGGAAATGTGAAAAAAATATGTTAAAGCTTGGCAGAAAAGCAAGAAATGTCAAGTGGGCATCTAAGGAAAAAAAGAAATGATTGAAGCAACTTTAGTTCTGATAAAGCCTGATGGCGTTATGCGTGGATTAATCGGTGAGATTATTTGCCGTTTTGAGCAGAGGGGATTAAAACTGGCAGGCATGAAAATGGTTAGGATTGATGGGGACTTTGCAAAACAGCATTATTTTGAACATATTGAAAAATCATTTTATAAGGGCTTGGAAGAGTTCATAACCTCTGGTCCGGTTGTAGCCATGGCTATTGAAGGTGCAGATGCTATTGAGATTGTAAGAAAGATTGTTGGTGCAACTGAACCAAAAAGTGCCAACCCTGGAACAATCCGGGGTGATTATGCCCATGTTTCATATACTCATGCAGATGAACGTGCCATATCTATTAAAAATTTAGTGCATGCTTCTGCCAATAAAAAAGATGCTGAAAGGGAAATTAATTTATGGTTTAGTATAGAGGAACTGCATTCATATCCAACTGCTAATGATGTTCATGTAATTTAGAATCTTATAATTTTTTGTCTATATCTTCGGCGATTTTTCTCAATTCATCAAATGCTTCATTAATGTCATTATTCAAGGAATCAATTAGGCTGCCTAAATCTTTTTTTCTTAAGATGTATTTATTCCTTCTTGAGATTGCCATTCCTGCATCAATCAATTTATTCAGGTGATGTATGACAGTTCCCCTTGTAAGGTTTAGCTTGTATGCAAGTTCATCGCTGGAGATAGGATTATCTTTTCTGGTGGCTTTTAGCAGTTCTACAAATAATCTAAAACATGATCTTTCCTTATCCCTTAAATTAAATAACCCTAATGATTTAGAAAAGATTTGGATATCCTTATTTAAAGTTTTTATTTTTGGTATTTTCACTTTCACTAAAGTTAATTTTCTAAAGGAATTTGTCATAATATACTGGTTATTCTGAAGATATAAATATTTTTTGTTATTTTGTATTTATTAATCTAAAATAAATCAAGGACACTTTTTTTAATTAACTGTCAAAGTTGGGATACAGTATCAAAGGATAGGGTAGGATTAATTGAGAATATATTATTCCAATAAAGAATCATCTAATTTTTGAACATCTTCTTTATCGGAACGAAAATTAGTCCTTTTTTTAGTAGACGGCTTTTTTACTTATTTAAGTATTTAATGGGATCCGTAACCCCTGCTGCCTCAAAAGCTCTTAAACGGCAGAGGCACTCATTACAAGTCCCATCTGGAATAGCTGTTGATTCTATGCAGGTTCTTGTATGTTCAAGAGGTATTTTATATTTTTGGGCGTAAAGTATAAGGTCTTTTTTGTAAAAAGGTCTGTTAGGTAGTTGGTTGTCAATAAGAGGTGAGGTGACTTGTTTGTTCCAGTTACCACTGTCAACACAAACAGCAAGATTTTCTATTCTTAAAGCTAGCAAAGACGAATGGGGAAATGTGTCATCTCCTACAGTAGATGTTAGTATTGTATTAATATTTTCATTAGTGATGCTTTCTAATTTTGTAGCGTACTGGGTTGCGATGTTTTGTAAAGTGGCATTTCTCATAGGATGACCGAGAACTGACAATTGCTTTTTAAATTTATATTTTTTAAGGCTTAGCGGTGGAACTTCCATCTCAATTTTATAAGGCTTCATTAAATTGTCAGGAAAACGTTTTTTATAAAATTTCATGAAATAATCAAATGCTTTCTCCTCAAAAGCTGTAGCCCTCGCCTTTCTCCTGATAAATAAGGGATATACTTTAACCCCCCACTCTCTGATTATAATGTCCATTGTGACCGTGGAGTCTAACCCTCCTGAAGCTAATATGACCACTCTTTCCCCTTTTGGTGGTCTAAAAATAAAACCTCTACGGGAAAGTAAGGTTTCTTCTATATTTTTCAGAATAAGAAGGTTTTCTTCTCTGTTACTAAAAATTTGTATATCGTATTTTTTATTCATTTTAATTTGAGTATTTGGTTTTATCATCAACATTGGATTTTTTAAAAGTTTCTTTTCTTCTTCTACAACTTAGACAGACGCCACAGTGCTCTTTCTTGTCGGAATAGCAAGATCGAGTTTTTTGAATGGGCAATCCATGTTCAACTGCCCACTTAACCATTTTTTCCTTGTCCTGCTGTGTGGCATGATTAAGGATTATTAGCAGAGCTCTTGCTAATTTGGGTATCTTAACTTCCCAAATCTTTTATCCTCTGGTATGCCCAGAACTTGAGCTTGGCTTCATGATACATATTTCGT
>JAYEMU010000022.1:0-18321 GCA_034718475.1 Nanobdellota archaeon | reverse complement strand
CGTTGCACTCTCCTCCCTCTGGTCGTCGGGGAATTTAACACGAATTAACCGAGAAATCCCTTGCAGGAATTTCTCCAAATTTTTTCTCCAGCTCTGTTCAGCAAAATTTTTGTGGGTTGCCTCAAAAATTTTGCTCCACGAGGGAGAAAAAACTTCGGTTAATTCCGATGTTAGTTTCAATTGGGCTCCGAGCTTAAATTTTTATTCAGAAGTAGAATTTAGATTCATAACCTTATATTTCTCAAAATCATGTAATCGATATTCTCTATTTCCAATTGTCAGTCTTGGAAAATATTTATTTCCATAATAATTTTGATTTGTTGGAGATTCATGTGATAGTTGTACTCTTGTCGCAGAAAATTCTCTTAAATATCCTGATACAAAATCTCCATTTTCTGCTTCTAGTAATAGAAAATCTCCTACATGAACTCCTTCAAGTTTATTTTCCAATCCTTTAAAATCTGTTGGCATATCCAATAGATAATATCTTATATTTATAAAGTTTTTGGTTATGTCTTTATTCTAAAGTGGTAAACGCTCGGAGCCCAACTCTAAAATTTTCCTTCGGAACGTTGCACTCCCATTTTACCAGTTTCCTTATAAACTTGGACAATCTGCCTAACCCTTCTAACACTCAAACCATACACAGAAGCCACTTCAGAAGGCTTCTTACAACATTCAATCACTTGATCAACCAACCATTTAATCCTTTTTTCATTAAGTTTTACCATATAATTAGAATCAGAAGAGTATTTAAAACAAGCCGGAAATAATTTCGGGACTCCACAGAAACTTCAGTTCATAAAAACCTTTTTATAGTACTTCTTATCATTATAGCATAAGTAGGAAAGTAAATAACTTACATTAAATGAGGAAAGTCCGCCCACCATTAATGTCGCTTTTTTTAAGTTCCAGAAATGGAAGGCAACCATGCAGAAACGAAACGGCCTTAAGGATGCTATGATGCTGTGAGACCTTTGGCAACATTGGCTAGATAACCAGCAGAGTCTGCTTTAAGGATGCGATGAAACGTATGCGTCCCGACTGGTGCAAGTCCTTTGAGACGCTTAGTTGAATGTTATTATATCCCATTGCTGATGCAGGGATAACAGAAGGCGGCTTATGCTTTCCTACTTATTTTATATTTGTCAGAAGAAAACTCCTGCAGACACTTCATTCTTATATGAGAAAACCATATGGTTGCATTTCTTAATTTTTCTATTTATCGGATTCCGTAATGATTTTTAGTGGGTTTCATTAGCAAAAAGCATTGAAGTGGTGCATTTTAGTTATATGTAGCAGTAATGTTTTTAAAGGATAAAAGGTTAGCTTAATACTTGTATGTCAAAAAAGAATAAAATTTCCATGCCTCAATCAGGCGGAGGCTTAGTAAGGTATTTTGATGAGTATAAAAGTAAGTTTGAGATTAAGCCTGCCTATGTAATTGTCTTGATAGTTGTAGCAATAATATTAGTAGCAATTTTACATAAATTGCAACCTTGGATGTGAAAAAAGAATGATACCAGGCATGAATCCAAAGATGTTGAAAAAGGCCATGAAAAAGATGGGCGTTAAACAGACAGAGATAGATGCAATAGAAGTAGTTATTAAAACTAAAGATGGAAAATATGTTGTTAAAAATCCAGAAGTTTTGCAAATTAATATGATGGGGCAGGAATCCTTGCAGGTTACAGGGGATATGGTCTTTGTTGAAGAAGAGGAAGAAATAAAAAAAGGAGATGTCCAGTTGGTTATGAAACAGGCAAAGTGCTCTGAAGAGGAAGCTTTGAAAGCCCTTGAAAAAGCTGATGGGGATATTGCACAAGCAATATTGGAGCTTGAATTTTAATTATTATGAATAAAGTGAGGCTATTAATAGGGGAAGCCAGTAAAAGATTAAATATTGCAGACCATTTAACATATGTAACCTATCCTGCTGTAAAGGAAGTGAAAATGCTTTACAGCATTACTGAAAATATTGCAGGGGTTGCAAGAAACTTGATGGATGCAATTTTGAGATATGATAGGCTTTACAAAAGAATAGGTCCAAGTGTCGGCAATTTCAGGCTGGAGTTTGAAACCTTCCGAAGAAAATGTGCAAGGCGCTATAATATTGATAATAGGCTGTTAAGATTGATAATTGAAACTAATCGTATTGTTGCAACAAAAAAAGAAAGCCCAATGGCTTTTGTAAGAAAAGATAAATATATCATATGCGATACAAATTATTCAAGAATGCAAAGCCTGAATTTAAAAAAAGTTAAGGAATATATTCAAATGACAAAAGAATTAATACTGAAAACAAGAAGGATAGTAAAATGCTAGAAGGCGGAGACTCAGCAACGGATGAGCTTAAAAGGGTGGATCATTTAATATTTGTCACCTTAAAGTATACCCGGACTGTTGACATTATCAGGAATGTTTTAAAGCGCTTAAAATCTGCTTTGGAATTTGGAACTTTAGAGGTATTGTATTGGGCAGAAGAAAATAAGAAAATTGAAGAGGTGCCGAAAGCACCACTAATGAGAATTAAATTTTTAAGGGATATTTTTCCAAAAGATCCTTTGGTAAAAGAAATAACTATTTTTTATATGGATTTAAGGACAATGTTATTATCTGAATTCAAGAAAAAGGAAGAATATCGGAAAAATGTAGCGTTAATCACTGATGGCAAGGAGATAACCATTGTTAAATTGAAGGAATTAGCAGAAAAAACAAAAAACTATATATATTATTTAAAAGACTTAATTAAATAGGATGACTAAGGTTATCGCAGTATTAGCTGGAAAAGGAGGTACAGGCAAAACTACTTCTTCTATTGGTCTTGGTGCAGCCTTAACATATTTTGGAAAGGATGTTGTTGTGGTTGACACAAATCTTACAACTCCAAATGTAGGAATACATCTTGGTGCTCCAGTAGTTCCAATAAACCTTCATCATGTTTTGCGAGGGAAAAATAAGGTTAAGGATGCTATTTATGTTCACCCAAAAGGATTAAAGATAATTCCTGCTTCTATTGCCTTAAAAGATTTAATGGTGGCTGATCCTGCAAGGCTTGCTGAGGTAATTGGGGAATTGAAGAAAACAAATCCTGATTTTATTTTGCTGGACGGGGCAGCTGGTTTGGGAAGGGAGGCTTTGAGCGCCTTGGAATGTGCTGAAGAGGTTTTAGTGGTGACAAACCCAGAGCTTCCTGCAATAACTGATGCGTTGAAGACTGTTGGATTGGCAGAACAGCTGCAGAAAAATGTTTTGGGAGTTGTCTTAACTAAAGTTGGTGCAAGTGATAATGATATTAATCTAAAAAATATTGAGTCTTTATTGGAAAGGCCAATCATATCTGTTATCCCCTATAACAATGTTGTACGCGAATCTTTGATAATGAAGGATTCAGTTGTGTTTACCCATCCCAAATCAGAACCTGCAATCGGCTATAAAAAATTGGCAGCTGCTTTGATTGGCCAGGAGTATTCTGAAGATTCTGAAAAGGGTGATGGGCTGATTTCAAGAATGTTTAAGAGATTCTTTAATTGAAAATTTAAGGATTATCTATGGTATCTTCACTTTCTATGGTATCTTCATTTGAAGTTGATGATCTAAAAAGTTCTTTTAAAATTGAATTCCCTGCACTATATAGCTTTTTTTCTAATCCGCTTTTACTTAATTTGTTTTTATATTTAGAAACTTTTTCTTTTTTAACACAGCATAAAACATATTTTGGTCCCGGGCAAAGGTTTTTGCGAATGGTGTAATCCCTTCCCTTGGTTTTTTGGCAATATGCTTTTGTATCAATTATGCCTGTTTTTGATTGCTGGGCAATAAATCCAAAATTAATGCAGGTGCCTCCTAATTTTGAGCAGGTTGAAGATCTTGTATATTTTTTTCTTTTGGCTTTTACCTTCTCTTTAACTTTGCTTTGTTTAGTTTTGTAGACAGTTACTTTGCCTTTTACTTCTGAAAAACCACAAGGAACATTAATCATATCCCCTTTGGTAATCAATCCTTTTTTCTGGCTCCATACACGAACATTATTCTTTTTAGAAATAGAATTATAAACCTCAACCTTTTCAGAACATTTATAGCTTAGGCAATCAGATAAATCTTCACCACTTTTTGCATTCAGCTTAATTATTTCGCTCATGCTCTGCTGCACTTTTAATTTCTGTTCCTTATTTAAATCATCCCATTTTACATTTTGATTCTCAAATAAATTAGCTATAACAAATTTATCAAGGCTTGTACCTTTAACAGCAGTAATTTTATCAAATTTTACGCATTTCTTATTTGCTTTAAGCAAGCAATCTTCTTCATCTTCACAGGATTTGGTTTCAACACCAGTACCTTTTGATGCTTTAAGCATCTGCCCTGCATCGATTCTGAATTCATAAATAATTTTGTAAGGCAATCTTGCAATTTTTCCATTATTTAATTTAACATTATAGTATCCGCCAGTATATCTAATTGTTGGCTTAATCCCATAATATGTAGTAGTCTTAGTTTTTATTGGCTTCATCCCTTTTATATTTATGCCATTAGGATAAACTTTTGTAGGGATATGCATTTTAGGATTCTCAAACAACAATATATATCCCTTAAATTCAGATTTGGTCTTGCTGGAGGTAAATTCTGGAAGGAATTTCATTATTACTTCACTTTTCAAGGCTTTAATCTTGACTTCAAACCCTTCTTTAATGTAAAGGGTGGGAGCATTTTTTTCAATAAAATAAACCTTTTCAGAATTCTTTACATTATAATGCATTCCGCCTATATCAAATTCATCTGTGGCTAGGGATTTTACATTAGCATCCCATTTATCGTCTTTATAAGAAATTATTTCCTTGAAATTTATTTTATATGAATTTGTAGCAGGAAGCCCAGCCAAAGTTACAAAAAGTGGGTCTTTGATTTCAGTGCCATGGGCATCAAACCAGAAATATGATTTTTTGCACATTGGATCCCCATCAGGGCAGTAAAGTTTGGATTGGGTCAATCTTGTGTTATCAGTAGTATGTTTGGCTTTAGGCAAACAATCCAAGCCATTTATGTTGCTTCCCAATGCATGAAAAGTTATGTCCCCGCAATTGTACTCATAAGATTTTTTTTCATGTTTATAATCAACCACATTATATAAATTGAAATATGATATTTCACAATCATATTTATTTGAGTTCTCCTTTTGTTGGATCCTTTGGATATCAAACATGCTGAATCTTTTTATCTTGTTATCAATATCGCCGGCCAAGGCAGGAAATTCCTTATCACAAATCTCTCTAGCTATTATTTCCCCTTTCTGATTTTTATATGGCTTGCCATTAAATTTAAGCTGGAACTTATTAATCTTATTTTTCAAAAACTGAATCTCATCAAGCCTTGACATGGAATGATAATAACCATTAATATTTTGCTTGAAATCCAATGACGTATCCTTGGCAGCAATTAATGTTTTAGGATATCCGCTATCCTCATAAAATTTAAGTATGGCATCTTTTATCCTGAATGAAGCAATTTTTTGGCCCTGCCTATAAAAATAAAAATTGCATGGCTCGCCAGAGCATGACCTGCTTGATACTTTGAGATTATCATAAAGATCACAGCCTTCACAAGTTACTCTTGTTCCACTTATTTCATGCAATAATTTTTCTTCAGCAACCGCAAAAGGTGTAGCCACTAATAAAAATATTGCCAATGCCAATATTATTTTTGATTTCATCTTCTATTTGCAAACAAAAAAGTATATGGCTCATCATCTAAAATTGAATCTGCATCTGTAATTGAATAAAATTCTATTCCTTCTTCAGGATGAAATAATTCTATATCCAGATTATAATTCACCATATCTTCTAAATCTAATTTTTCAGGATCATCCATATTCATTTCAGTTATCCCATTGGCTGCTTCAATAATAGTTTTTAGCCTTACAGGAAATTCAATTTCATATGGTTCTTGCAAAGCAAAAGTCTCTTCATTTTGGGTGATAGTTAAAGGATAATTTATTATGGCCATGGTAGCAAAATCATCCATAATTATCTTTACATCCAATTCCCCTCTTTCAATAATGAGTTTAGGAAAGGATTCTTCGTCTGCACAAAGCGGCAGGGATATGGTAATTCCTTCATTAAGATGATTTTTGACATCTTCAATACTAAGAGCCTTATTCTGTCCCTTATCATAATAAAAAGGAAGCGCCAAATCTTCATCTTCAAATATATCTTCAGGAAGAATTAAATAACCGCCTTGAATGCCTGCAATGCCTATATTATCTTTAACTAGGGTATTTGTGCAGCTGATGAAATTATCTTTGAAGTTTTGAACTTTTACAGGCAAAAGCTGTTCAGATTCTGATGTTAATTTCAAAGAACTTGAGCGGAAGTATATGCCTAAACCAATAATTGCAATAACTACTATTCCAATTAAAATAAAAAGACTAATCTGCCCTCTTTTCATAAGAATTTATAGATTAACTATATTTATAAGTCTTATGCTAATCTTTTAGATAGATATCTATTTCTCCAAAATGGTGCTGCTGGTACATATCAATTTTGTTTTCTTTTACCAAATGCAGTAAAGGATATAAAGTTAAAATTTTATCTTTTTTCCCAACATTTCCTTGAGGCAATAATTTAGTAAAGGTTATCGTTTTTTTTGTCTTAAAAATTAATTTTATTTTTTCAAAAACTTTTTTCATTAATTCATTCATGTCAATTGCTTTTTCGGGGATTTCTGGTTTTTTAAAATTCCAGAGGGCATTCCTTTTGATAATTCTTCTTTTATTCACTTCAAGGGCCCGTTCAAGGGCATGAATCAAATCATTTACAGAGACTCTCCTTTTTCTGGCTTGAGGTGTTTTTATTCCCAGTTCAGGCACACTTTCATTTTGGATTTCATTAAAATTGCCAAAATCATCCAACTCTTCAAAAATTTCATCTTGCTGAAATAGGATGTTATCAAAGTTTGATATGTCTTCTTCTATAAACTTTTGTGATTTGATTTTAACCAGCATTGCTGAAGCCAGTAAAACTTTGCCTGACAAAAAGAAATTTGTTTCCTGCAATTGCTTCACTGCCTCTAAATATTTTTGAGTCAACAAAGAAACATCGACATCCCATGGATTCATCTTTTCACTTTTAATCAAACCATAGATAATATTTTTCCAAGTAATCTCATCACCTTTAGTTAAAATATCATATACTTTTTCAAACATAAAAGAAAAATAAAGAAAGAATATATTTAAATGTTTTTATACTAACTGGTTATCCCGCTTACTGTAATTGGCTGACCTGTATCTCTTGCAGTGTTTTCAAATAAATCTTTCAATAATCTTTTTGTTGCTTCATCCAATGCTTTGGAAGAGACCACTACCAAATTAACAGACACTGGCTGACCTGCATTGCTAATAGCAGATTCTAATGCAGTTAGGAGAGCATCGCCAGTTTCAGTTGTTGCCTGGGTTGATTGTTTTACTTTTATGAATCCCTTTGCTTCTACATTTACTCCTGTTAATGCTGCTTTCAAATTCTTTTCTTCTTCCAATGGCAATCTTGGGGCACTGCCCATTTGATTAATGCTAGTTATTTGGACAGGTATATTTGCCCTTTTTGCTGCATCCTCTAAAGCAATTTTTAACCTTTTTTCTAAATCCTGACTTAACCTTGGAGGCTTATTGGCAGATACAGGAACCTTTACTGAGTCTATATTTGCTCCAGCCTGCCTTGCAGCATCAGTTAATGCAATTTTAAGTCTTCTACTTAGTTCTGGAGACAATTCCAATGATTCAGTAGGCACGCAGCATTGGTATTTCATATATTCATCGCTTCCCCTTTCTAAAGAAACACTTTTGCCATATTGATTTACTTTTGTTGTTGCTGTACAAAGGCCTTTTTTGAACTTGCCAACTTTGAATCCATTCTTATCAGCAAAAGTACAAGTCTGCCCTGCACTGTAGGAAGGAGCAGATGCAGCATAATTCTGCATGCAATTGCCTCCTAATCTTGAGCATGCTTGACTGTTGTCAGTAGCTTTAGGCTTCCTTGCAGCAATTTTATTTCTAATTAGGTTTTTGGATGCAGCAACACAGGTTATAACTTTAAGTTCATTGCTAACATCTTTTCGATAAAATGTTGAACCTGAAGCTGGAACCTTTAATCTTTTTATTTGACCCTGCTTTTTGACAATTGATTCAGAGTCACTTGCTGGAAGGCCTTTATTAAGTGATCTTATCCTTTGTTTAAATTCTCCATCTTTTTCAGGCATGCTATCACAAACTCCTGGTCCGAACTTGCTGGCAATGCTATCTAATGTCTCACCATATTTTGCATCATAATAAATAAATAGTGGTTTGGAATCGCTTAATTTTTCGTTAACTTTTAATGGTTCTAGGATAATATAAGATGGGACAGTATTTGATTTAATTGCTTCTCCGCCTGTAGGCTCTTGTTCTTGAACGCCTGCCAGAATTGGAGGCCTTAAATTTGCTTTTAATTCCCTGATATTCACTTCTTTTAATTTCAATACATCTTCTGCATTTGACCAGGCTTTAGAGATTTCAAATATTTCTTTGCCTACTATCTTGATTTCGTAACCAGGAAATTGTGTTCTTGCATCGCTTTTAGGCAAATATAAGTATTTGTTGCTTAAAATAAATTGAGGCATGGACTTTCCTATTTCAAAATTTTTGCCAATAGAAACTGTTCCCCCCCTTAGGAATAAGCTGGTATAGGCTTTATCCTTAACTTCAATCTTAATTACTTTTTCCTCTTTGAATTGGGGTGCCTGCCAAGCATAGATTTCAGTTGGATTATAGCCTCCCCTTGTTCCTTTAATTAATCCAGCCTCCATTCCTTCAGCTACTGTTCTATGGGACCAGATGCCTCCACCATACCACCTATAGGTTGCCGGCGACATCAATTGGGAAATCTTGTTTACGCCTATTACTCTTACTTTATCATTGTTATTATAAAAGACTAAGCCTTTTGGGGATTTAATATCAGTTTCAGTAGCAAAATCTATTATTGATCCAATAATATTCTGCCCTTGTGTTGTTATGATTTTATTAAAGGGATTATTCTCATCAAAACTAAAGTCTAAAGAGCTATCTTTATTGTAAACTGTTTTTCTTAAATTTTCAAGGGATGTAAGTTCAGTAACAATTGTTGCTTCAACTCCACCTTTGCAGGATTCTTCTTTGCATTCAAGAATACTAACAAATTTTTTATCCTCTTCCTTCATTTCACAGTGCATATTCTTTGGTGCATAAAATAAAATGCCGCAAAAGTTTTTTCCGCCAGAACTTAATGTGTATTCATATGGCAGACAATTGCTTTCTTCATTTTCATCTTTTTTAATTTTGATTTCACTCTTTTCTTCGCTTATCACTTTTCTTCCAGAAAGTGTGTTTGGATCTGTCCTTACATTGGCAGAATCTGAAGAACCGTATGTCTTTAGGGCGACGACATCATTGAAAAGCTGATCACAAATCTTCAAATCTACTTTTTTGCCACCTTCCCTGAAAGAAGTATGAACTTGGTTTGGAACCTTTAAATTATTTTTTTTGAATTTTTCATCATAAACAACTTTTCCATCTTTGTCTTCAGAGGCTTTTGGTTTTGTGGTGGGAACAATCTTATAGAGCAAATCATTAAAATAAGTTTCATCATATGCTTTTTTTGGAGCAATCTCGCCGAACCAAAAATCCAAAACTGTTCCAACAGCCATTTCCATTTTCATGCCATTGATAATCTGGACAGATTTTTCATCCAAGCTCATTTGGCTTTCATCTGCTTCTATCTCTTTGATGACGCCTTCATATTTGCCTGATGCAGGTATATTTATTTTTACATTATTTAATTGCAAAGTGCCTAATAATTTCTTTGATTTTTTTACATTTAATTTGCATCTATCACCGCAATAAACAGTGAAATCTGTTCGCTTTTGCATGCTGCCTGCAGGGAGCTCTACTGTTTCGAGTTTCCCGCCTTGAACATTATAACTGCCGCTTGCAGTTATTTTTATTTTTCCGTCGCTTGAAGTAAAAATTGTATTCTCTGCTGCACTTGCCATTGAAAGAAGCAGCAAGCACATAACCAGTATTAAAATTTTCTTTTTCATTTTTCAAACCTATTCCCAAACAAAAATATATATGGCAAATCATCAATGCTTGATTCTTGATCAGTAATCAAATATACTATATTTTTATTATCTTGGGATAAAACATCAATTGAAATTCCCAAGTCGAGCAAACCGGTGTCTATTGTAGTTGGGTCTTCAATCTCTTTAGCAATAATCTTCTTGCTAATTTCATGTATTTTTTTTAATCTTAAAGGATAAGAGAATTTGTAGGGGGAATCCAGCTTATATGTATTGCCTGCTTTTGTTGCAACAATTGGGTAATCAACTTCAAATCTTACCAGCCCATCTATAATATTCACATCAGCTTCTGGAAATGTTTCTTCAAATTCAAAATCTGCAAATCTGCCTAAGTCTACACAAGCAGGTGCATTCCCTTCAACATATAAAGCCATCTCTGAAGCGATTGTTTCTAATGAAGGCATTACATCTTTTCCCTCATCATAACCTAAAGCAATGGCGATATTGTCTTCTTCAATTTCAATAGCGCCTTCAGGAGGAGCAAGATAGCCGCCCTGCATGCCCACCATTGCCATTCCATCTTTTGCTACAAGATAAATGCAATCATAAATATGATCATAAATCTCCTGCACTTCCGGAGCCACTACTGCCTTTTCAGCATATTGTTCCAACACAGTTTTCTTTTCAAGGGAACCCTTGAAAAATACGCCTAAACCTATTACCGCAACAATTACGATACCTAGAATAATAAATAATGTTACTTGGCCTCTTTTCATATGTTTTTTTAATTGTTTAATTTTTATAAATCTTTTGTAATTTTTTATTAAACTAACCGAAAAGTTTATAAGTAAGGTAGCTTTTATTACCTTTTGAGTTCTAGCACACTAGAGGTGTTAAAAAATATGGAAAATAAATTACAGCACGGAACAACAACTGTTGGAATAGTTTGCAAAGATGGAATTATTCTTGCAGCAGATAAAAGGGCTACAGCCGGAGGCTTAGTTTCTAATAGAAGGACTAAAAAAGTTCACCAGATTTCTGAGCATATGGCAATTACAACTGCTGGATTGGTTTCAGATGCACAGCTTTTCACGAGGATTATCAAGGCACAGCTTTCTTTGATAACAATCAGAAAAGGCAAAGAGCCAATTGTCAAGGAAGCAGCACATCTCTTAGCATCCTTATCTTATTCTAATATTAGAAAACCTTCAATGGTTCCAGGAATCGTAGGGTTTCTTTTAGCTGGTGTAGATAAAAATGGCAACCACCTATATGAATTAGGAATTGATGGGAGTGTTACAAAATCTGAGGATTTTAGGTCTGATGGATCTGGAAGCATTTTTGCGTTGGGTGTCCTTGAAACATTATACAAAAAAGATATGCTCTGCAGTGATGGAATAAAACTTGTTGTTAAAGCAATAAATGCAGCTATCCAGATGGATGTACATACTGGGAATGGAATAGATGTATTTAAAATTACTAAGGATGGGGTTAAAAAAGTTTTAACTAAGGAAATCGATATGCTATTGCATGCTTAAATTTTCTTTTCAGAGATTATAGGTAAGAAAATAAAATGGTTGATATAAAGAATGAAATATTAGAACAACTGCCAGATGAGGCGGAAATAAGCTCTTGCAATTTTGAAGGGGCTAATATTATATTATATACAAAAAGCAAGGAATTCTTTTTAAATAATGGAAATACTATTAGGAATATAGTTAATGTTATTAAAAAAAGAATTGAATTAAGGCCTGATCCTTCTATTGCTATTGATATGGAACAGGCAAAAAAGAAAATAACAGAAATTATTCCCAAGGAAGCGGATCTTAGCAATATTATATTTGATCCACAAAGATCCCAAGTTATAATTGAAGCTGGCAAGCCGGGACTGGCAATAGGCAAGTCTGGTGAGGTCCTTAAGGAGATTAGATCAAAAACGCTTTGGGTGCCATTAATAAAAAGAACACCTTCAATAAAATCTAAAATAATTGAAAATATAAGGAGCGTATTATATGAAAATAATGATTTTAGAAGAAAATTTCTTGATCAAGTTGGAAAAAGAATATATTCTGGCTGGATTCGGGGAAAAAAAGATGAATGGGTTAGAATCTCAGCCTTGGGAGCTTCAAGGCAAGTGGGAAGGAGCGCTTTTCTTTTGCAAACTCCAGAATCAAGAATACTTTTAGACTGTGGAATAAATGTGGCTGCACACGGTAACAAGATGTTTCCACATTTTGATGCACCGGAATTGAAAATTAATGAACTGGATGCTGTGATTGTTTCCCATGCACACCTTGACCATTCTGCCATGATACCATTATTATTCAAATACGGCTATACAGGTCCAGTCTACTGCACTGCCCCAACAAGGGACATTATGGCACTTTTGGCATTGGATTATATTAGCATTGGCCATGCTGAAGCGAACAAATCATTATTTTCAGCTTCAGATGTAAAAGAGATGGTTAAGCATACCATCTGTTTGGATTATGGTGAAGTAAGTGATATTACGCCTGATGTTAGGCTGACGTTTTATGATGCAGGACATATTTTAGGTTCAGCCATAAGCCATCTGCATATTGGGAACGGTCTTCATAATTTTGTTTATACAGGTGATTTGAATTATGAAACTTCAAATCTTTTAAGCGTGGCACATACAAATTTTCCAAGGGTAGAAACATTAATGATAGAAAGCACATATGGGGGCAGGGAAGATAATCCTCCTTCCAGAAAAGAATGTGAAAAGGAATTATTGGAGATAATAATAAAAACAATTAAGAGGGGGGGCAAAGTTTTGATGCCAGTTTTGGGTGTTGGCAGATCTCAAGAGATTCAAGTAATTCTTGAAAGGGCAATGCGTGAAGGTGCAATCCCTGAAATTCCAATTTATGTTCAAGGCATGGTTTGGGATATCACGGCAATTCATACTGCATATCCGGATTTTTTTAACCGCAGAATAAAAAAGGAAATTTTCCATCAGAATAATAATCCATTTCTTTCACCCATATTTAAGAAAGTTGGCAGTAAGAAAGAAATGAACCAAGTTATTGATTCAGCAGATCCCTGTGTAATTATGGCCACTTCAGGAATGATGGTTGGTGGTGCTTCTGTTGAATATTTTAAAGCTTTGGCAGAAAATCCAAAGCACAGCATGGTCATAACCAATTATGTAGGCCCAGGCTCTTTGGCAAGGCGTTTACAGGATGGAGAAAAAGAAATCAGCTTTAAGATTGGTGAAAATAAGACTGATACATTAAAAGTGAAAATGGATATAAATACAATTAAAGGATTTTCTGGGCATTCAAGCAGGAACCAGCTTTTAAATTATGTCTATAGGGTTGATCCAAAGCCTAAAAAAGTAATTGTTGTGCATGGTGAAAGCTCTAAATGCCTTGATTTGGCAAGCTCATTGCATAAGCTTAATAGGATTGAAACTGTTGCTCCGAAAAATCTTGATTCTATAAGGCTTAGGTAAAAGAAATTTACAATATTATTCTTTGGTAGTAGATAATTCTTGAAGGGGCTTATACCTGAATTCAGGCAATTTTTCATCTTTTTCGAATATCCCTATCGCCCAACAATCTTTAGAAGTATAATCCTGACCTTTTGAACAAAAATTAATTGCTTTTTGTTCATCTAAAGTAAAACCAATTGGCTTGTATCCCAATGCCCTTTCATTTATATTTTCTGATGGATCAACCCATATTTGTTCAATTACATATACTAAACCATTCATCTGGATAAGAATTAGATATTATTATTTAAATCTTGCTATTTTTTAGTTACAGACATAAGTACTTGATAAAATCCAATATAAAATTATGCCTTTGCCAAAAATTCTCTAAACGTTTTTTTAATTTCTCGATTGTTGGAAAATAATTTGAATTTGTTACATTATGTCTTGTTATTTTCCAGCAAGTTTCTATTGGATTCAATTCTGGACAATATGTTGGCAAGTATTCTACCTTGATATTTTGCTAAATATCCCTTAATTAAATCTGTTTTATGATAAGATGCATTATCGAAGATGAATACATATTTTTTATCAAGCCCATCAATAAAATCCAATAAAAAGACCATATATGTTAAGCTGTTTTGCCCATTAAAATCTTCACAAAACAATTCATCACCTTCACTTTCATGTTGCATTACCTCTAAATTAATCCAAAAGCAACAATACTTAAGAAAAACCAAGTATGCACCAAATCTTCTGGAAAAACTATTGCAATGCATATTCCAAGGCCTTCCACCCTTATTTGTTATTATCCTTGAATAGTAACCAAATCAAAACATTTATATACTATTGTAATTCCATATAACTCTTGAGAAGTAATAAAATGACAACACTAACCCATAACAATTTGGAAAACCCCCAGCTTGGGCTATTTCAAAATTATGGTCCAGAAAAATCAGGAGATGCAGATGACATCTTGAAAACAATGCAGAATGATCAATTGAGTTCTTTAAGGAATGCGATTGATGATTTGAAGTTCCTTGTAAATGAAAGGCAAGCATTGAATGAGCAGATGTTTTCTGATATTGATAAGATTAGGATGGACATAAATAATTTCATACTTGAATCTGGGAATGATGTTACTGCAAAAGACAAACTTGAGTTAAGAAAAAAATTGATTGAGATTGAAGAGATTAAGCTTCAGGAAAAATTAAATTCATGGCGGGATGTTGCCCAATTAAAAAAAGAATTAAGGGAAAGGATAAAGGAACATGAGGAAAAATCAAATCGGCTTAAGGTTCTTGATCAGATAATGGAGGAATAAAATGGCAAAGGCAATGAATGATATAATTCAGGAAACTCAAAAAAATATGTATGAAAGATTAGAATCAGATCCTTTTTTCAAACAGCTCAAGCCTTATAGGCTTAGGGCTGGCTTGGCTAAAAAACTTGGCGATGCAGATCAGGAGCAGCAATATTTGGTTCTAGCAGAAAAGGAAAGGAAATATCTTTTGCCAAAATTATTGCAGCAATTATTGCAATATTCAGAATAAGAAAATGGAAAGAAGAATGTCTGTTGAGGAAATCTGTAAAAGGCTAAGACCTGTTTTAGGCAGAAAGATTGATCTTTTGTATTTTAATTATTCTATGGCTTCAGACATGGAATCAAAAAGGCAGATTGAACAGGCTCTCGCAGCACTTTACTATAAGCACATAAACAAAACTTTTCTTTCAGACAAAGTTCTTCTTGAACCGCCTAAGAAAGAAAAAGTTTCTGGTGAATATCCTTTGGCAAAAGTGATTTATTCAGATGATTTATTGCATGATTTTTGCTTGAGGGAATCAGACTGGAACAGGCACGTTTGCATTACTGGCATGTCTGGTTCAGGCAAGACTAATTTTGCATTTAAGATTCTTAATAATTTTATTGACAAGCAAAAGCCTTTTTTAATTTTTGATTGGAAAAAATCCTTCCGGCCATTGATGGTTAAAGATAAATCCCTGATGTGTTTTACAATAGGGAATGAGAAGGTAAATAATTTGTTTAAAATAAATATTAATAGGCCTCCAAGGGGAGTTTCACCCAAGGAATGGCTTAAAATTCTTGCAGAATTGATTACTGAAAGTTTTGCCGCATCTTATGGCGTCCATAAACTGCTTTGTGAAGTTTTGGATAAGACTTTTAAGGATTTTGGCGTTTATGAGGGCTCTGGCAATTATCCGACTTGGTTCCAGATAAAAGATAGGCTGGAAGCTAAAGCTGACAGCATGCAGGGTAAAAAGACAAGGGAATCTGAATGGATGGTTTCAGCATTGAGGATAGCACATTCGCTTACTTTCGGAGATTTTGCAAAAGTTATAAACTTCAAGGAAAAGCCTTTAATTAATTTAGATGACCTTTTTGAAAAAAGGGCTATTTTTGAGTTGAATTCATTGGGCAATATTGAAAAGAAATTCTTTTGCGAATTTGTTTTAACTTATATTTACAAGCATCGTAAAGTTAATCAGGATGGTTATGATCATTCTTTTAAATATGCTATTTTAGTTGATGAAGCCCATAACATCTTTTTGAAGAAGCCGCCGCTTTTTATTTCTGAATCAGTTACAGATATGATCTATAGGGAGTTAAGGGAATATGGCGTGTCGCTTATCTGCCTTGACCAGCACATCTCAAAATTATCAGAGACTGTTGTTGGCAACTCTGCAACATCAGTTGCATTCCAGCAGATGCTTCCTTATGATATAGAAACTGTTTCAAGTTTGATGATGCTTAGGGATAATAAAAAATATTTTACAATGCTTCCTGTAGGCTGTGCAATTGTCAGGCTGGCAGAAAGGTACTATGAGCCATTTGTAATAAAAACTTTGCTGGATGAAAATAAGAATAAGGCAGTTTCAGATTTGGATATCAGGCAAAGGCTTAATGTACAATTGAATGGTTTTGCACGTTCAAGAAAATATTCAGAGGGTGTAAATGTTCAAAAGCTTAGAAAGGAATTTGCAGATATTGAAGATAGGGATTATCAAATTGGGATAAGGTCTGATGGTGCAAGGGATGAATTTGAAGATGCCCTGCAAAAAATAATTTCATACAAGGATAATAAGAAAATTTCAAAATCATGTTCATTAAATAAACAACAAAAGCAATTCTTGGATTTTATATCCCAGTATCCACAATATGGAACAACCCAAGTCTACAAAGCTTTGAATTTGTCTGCTCGAAAAGGCAACAAAATCAAAAAAGAGTTAGAAGATTTTGGGTTGATTGAAGTTGAGGAAAAAAGAAGCATTTGCGGTTGGAAAAAGGTGTTGAAACCTTCAGCAGCAGCTTCTGGAAACCTGATGGAAAGCCCCCATAGTGTGGAAATAACTGCTTAATTCAATTTAAGTAGTTTTCATAATAGAATTTCTTGATAGTGAAAACTATCTCTTTCATTTTTTTTGTTTGGAAAAGCCTGAAAAATCTTTACAGAAAAGGAACAGAATGAAAAAGTTCAAAATCGACTGGAAAAGTTCAATCATCATAAGCATTGCACTCACACTGGGATTGTGGGCTTTGCAATACTTTGTTTGCAGGTAGCTTCAACAACAAGAAAGGAGAAAAATCATGAAGAAAGCGCAAACATTTTTCATAATCTTTATTTCCCTTTACTTGGTTTACTTGGTTTTTGCGCTGCTGAAAATTTGCCATTTTATTACTTGGAGCTGGGGTTGGGTTTATTTGCCTTTTAGCGTAGGAATTGGTTTTATTATAGGAATGATAATCGGCGAGAGATGCAGCGGGGAAATAGTCCTAAAAATAGAGGAAAAAAATAAACCACCAGCCTGCTAATTCCTGCCCTTCCCGGAAGCCTTCAAGTGTAAAAGCTTTGGAGGCTTTTCAGAAGTGCATGAACATCAACCGCCTGAACAAGGCAAGAAAGGAACATTCCCATGTCATGGCAAACCCAAAAAATCCGTGAGACTCTCCAGGCTGCAGGGTTCGAGAACGAAAACAAGCTCGAACACGAAACCTACAGCCGCCTCATCTACCGCGTGGAAGTCAACGGCTTCGAGGACTATCTCGAGATAGTCCCACACAAAGACTACTTCTACATGGAGCTTCAGAACCAGAAAGGTTCACGCGTAAGGTTTTTCCGGAAGCGGATCAACTTTCGCTATGTTGACTTCTATGTCGCATGTTTCCTGAACACCGAAAACAAGCCATCCCTCTGGTGGATGAACCAAGTCCTTCAGCGCACCAAGTTCGCAGACAAGTGCCTGTCCTATGTCTTCGACGGCAACAAGATCACGATGCATCTCGAGGTCAAGCTGGTCGGAAGCAAGGAACCGGTCGAAGTATGCGTCAAGCTCAAAGTGGATGAAAAGGACAAAACCCTTTTTCAACTGATGGGCCACAAGACAAACGTTGTCAAGACTGTCATGGAAAAATGGACTCCTTCCTGGATGATCAAGAACCAGGTGTTTCATTTCCTCAGCAATCCGCATACGCAGAAGCTGATCAAAGAGGATTGGTAGCCACGCCCGATACTCGCAACATCCTGCTGATTCCTGCCCTTCCCGGAAGCCTTCAAGTGTAAAAGCTTTGGAGGCTTTTCAGAAGTGCATGAATAGAAACCAAAACAAAGGAGAAAAAACAAAGGAGGCAATCCTAGAGCATGACATACTCCACACACTAAAGTGTGTAGTTTCTCGGACTTAGCTTGGACAAATATTATTTATCCTCACTACCGATGGCATAGCCACTATGCAACTACTCCTTGACAAAAAGCCTTGGAGATACT
>JAYEMU010000021.1:0-5028 GCA_034718475.1 Nanobdellota archaeon | reverse complement strand
GATGATTCTGTCATTTATGACAGAATCATCGCTTGGCAAATCACTTAAATCTGTTTCAATCAAATCCGCTTCCACCCATCCTTGTGTAATTTTTCTTACAACAGCTGTTGTATCATCCCAATCTTTAGCAGAATCAGAATATGAATAATAATATGTTCTTGCAGAAAGTATGCTTTGGTTTTCAATGTAAGACATTTCATTAGAAGAATCTGCAAAGTCTATAAGAGTATACATTTTATTGTTATTATGACTGCCAATATAACCAACTGTATTGTGGTTAGCTCCATTGTATTTTGCCATGAACTGTGAAGGATAAAATCTTTTCTTGTACACTGTTTTATTCGAAACTTTAGCTTTCAAGAAAGGCGTGCAATTGCTGAATCCTGCAGGCGAAGAGCCGCCGCAATTTCCAAGTGCAACAGGTGGCATTAAAGCTACAAATGGTGTAGATGCTTTTTGAACATCTTCACCATAAACTCTTAAATGTACAATACTATTTCCAAGCTTTAAGGCATTATGCACATAATCTGTAACAGGTGCGCATGACCAGCTTCCAGCACTGCTCACGCCGCCCATATTCTTTGTCCATCTGGAATCAATTGAAGAAATGTCACCTGGATCTGCACAAGGGCTTGTCGAAACACTGACATTTGCAACAAAGAAAGGGGAGTTCCCATTATTAGCATTTGTAGCATAAAAGCATAATTCAACATCTCCCACTTTTCCTAATTGCAATTTGCTTATTTCAAAGACCATTCCAACGACATAATCAGCAGAACCTCCTGCCCTGTCTGTTTGAAGCAAAGCATTGTTGGTATTAGTTGTATTGCAGTAGAAAGATCCATGATCATGCCTAAGCCCATTAACCCCATATGTAGGGATATAAAGAGTTTTGGAATTATTCGCAACGCACCAGTTCTCAGCTTCAGCAGTTTCATCTCCAAACATAAACTCCTGCACATGCTTCCCTGATGTCAGAACCTTAACAATATGATAGCCAATATCATCACAGCTGTAATTCAAGAAAACAATAGACTCAATTTTTTCAGATTGCAATTCAGAAGGTTTTTTCAATTCACCATTAGCCCTAAAATACATATTTTCAGAAAAAATATTTTTTTCTTTATTATACAAGACATCTTTCCCGCATTTAACTTCAACAATAGCCAAATCATCTTCAGTAATTGAATTATCATTCTGCTCTTCAGTATAAGTTGTACCTTCAATTGCTTTAATTGTCAAATTTGCAGTGCCAGTGGCATTAAACCTTACAGTCCATTCTCCGCCAACCATTGGATAGCTCTGCACATTAAGAATTTCAATAGATACTCCGCCATAAGCTGAAAAATGATCAGTGGTAAACCATGCATGTGTCAAATTCTGCTCAAATGGCAATCCAGAATCTTTCCATTCACCAGAACAGGCCATTGCACCATAATTATAATCATCGCAAACAACAATCATGTTTATATCCTTAGTTTTAGGCAGGACAACCAAGGCCTCTTCAACTATTGAAAGGTTCATTGCAAATACTGGGGTTCCGAATTTCACAGATTCATTATTCAATGCAAGTGAAGAAATCTCATTTATCCCCACATGCGTTATCTCATCTGCGAATGTATTGGTCAATCTTACAGAGCCTTTGCCGAAACTGGAATTCATATTAAATTCAACATTATCAAAAGCAGTAATTTTATTCAACCATCTTCCCTTAAGGTTCCATTTCAATCTTTCTATCAAGGATAGGCTTCTATTAAACCTTTCAATTCTCCCAATGGTTATCCCTTTAGTTAATTTTTTGCTCAATAATTTTTCTATTCTTGTCAGGCTTATTTCTGTTGCATTCTGCACAATCTCCTCTAAAAAGGTATCATTTACAATAACAGCCTTTTCTGTCCAATTAGTAAGATTCATTCCATAAAAACTTTCATTAACAAACGTATCATTAACAAGCGTTTCATTAACAAGCGTTTCATTAACAAACGTTTCATTAACAAATGTTTCATTAACAAACGTTTCATTAACAAATGTATCATTAACAAACGTTTCATTAACAAACGTTTCATTAACAAACGTATCATTAACAAACGTTTCATTAACAAACGTATCATTAACAAATGTTTCATTAACAAATGTTTCATTAACAAACGTTTCATTAACAAATGTTTCATTAACAAACGTTTCATTAACAAACGTATCATTAACAAACGTATCATTAACAAACGTATCATTAACAAACGTTTCATTAACAAACGTTTCATTAACAAATGTATCATTAACAAACGTATCATTAACAAACGTATCATTAACAATAACCAAATCCCAATCAGTTAAATTCTCACCAATAAAGCTTTCATTGACTTCAAGGCTTTCATCATAATCTCCAACCTCAACCTTTGAAGAATCAATGATTTTCCCGCCAACAACCAGATCAACATACGCAAACCCATCCCCGCTAAGATTGAACATGGACATATCAACAACAATAGAAGAGTTAATAACAAACTCTTCAATAGGATTGTCAATTACTTCGCCCATAAAGCTTACACGAACATAACTCTCATTTAAATTCCAGGAATTATTCATTGCAAACTCTACTGTATCATATACTGTAAACCCTGTAAAGCTGTTAAGAAAAAAGAATCCGCAGACAAACATTGCCAGAATAAGGCCAAATTTAAGCTCTCCTGCGCTTGTTCCAAGGGGTATTGGGTTGCGGTAATGTTTTTTTGCTTTAACCTTTTTCTCAAGCTTTCCGTATTTTAATTTATCCTTATAATCCTTTATTGCTGAAGCTGCTTTCTCGGCATATTCCTCATAATAATTTTCCCAGAATTTCAGGGGCTTTCCTTTAAGGTAATGATTAACAAGGTATTCATATTCTGCATAAGTTATGCTTTCATCCTTGTATCTTTGGGAGAATTCAAGGAGTTTTCCAACAATTTCTATCTTTCTTTTTTGGGCGTTTTTAACATTATTTTCAAGAATTTTTATCTTGGAGGCAAGGCTAGAAAAATCTCTTATTGCCCCCTTTTTTTTATAAGAATTGTACTGCATTAAAAACCCCTTTTTTTTGCGCAAAATCTAAGTAAAAATAATGAAATTTGCCTTAAAAACCTGCTTGCGTCTAATTCATTGACTAAGTAAGATAGACAAGAACAACTAAAAAGTTTAAGTGAAGAATAAAAAGAGGCTTTTGGGCTTGAACCAGTTATTAATTCCTTGAAATTTGGTTAGAATAAAGCTTAATCTGCAGAATCTATGAATGACTGATTCACAACTTAGTTAGTGAGATGGAAAAAAAAATAAGCAGCCTTCTACCAAACCCACTAAAAATCCTCATACAAAACAATGACATACTCCACACACTAAAGTGTATAGAGTATGTCATTTGATATAAAGAGCCCCTGCAGAGTTCAAATCCTCAACAAAAGTGGAGCTCAGCCGTACTGTTAGTGCTTTTTTGTTTGTTGGTACACTCTGCTCAGGCAAAATCATAACTTTTGTGCTACTTATAAAATTTACTTTTTGTCTATTCTCCAATTATTTATAGGTTTATTATTTATATCAGTTATTGGAACACCATATTCCCTTCCCTGATCATTATATTTTAATTTCCCTAAACCATTAGAATGATGAGTTATTCCAATTTTACCATCTGATGTTAAAGGATAATATACAGTTTTTTTATTATAATTTGGCTTTGTATTATTAACAAAACCATAACACTCCATCCTAAAATTACCTTGTGTGTGTAATATCTTTTCCCTTAAAGAAAATTCTATGGGAAAACTGTTAGGCAGTTCTCTTGGCGTTTCAACAGGCATTTCTACCCTAGCTGATGGAAACCATCTTTTGTATGTCTTTTCTTCCATTCCTGGAAATTTTTCTAATTTTGTTTCTAATGTTTGCATCATTTTCAATTCCTCCGTAAATTTAAATGTTGCAATATAGGGATTATTGTTAAGCTTCTTCCAAATAAATTATATAAGTTATATACAGTAGATGACCAGACATAATCTCTTTTTCAAAGTTCTCATTACATATATTTTCTAGAAACAAAATCGATTTAAACCTATTTACCAATATAGCAAATGGAATTGTTTTAGAAAGATTGCTTGAGATGAAATTTTGAAAATAAGGTATAAAATTAGAAATTAATCAACAAAAAGCGCATTCGTATAAAGTAGTGTTTTCGTTTGCTATGCCTTCTATGTTTTCAGGCTTTAAAGTCGCTTGATAAAGTTTTTTTAATTGTTTTGGATTGTAATTGTACTTTTCTATTTAACTGTCAAACTTGGGCTGTATAGTTGCTGTTAAATACTCGAAGCCTACGCAGTGGGCGAGACGAGGAGTGAAACGACGAAGAGTAATTTTTGGTGAACAAGCGAACATGGTGAGCAATCCAGTTAATACGTCCAGACGACAATTTCATTTCCAGCCCAAAGAGCTTTCTATTTAATATATCGAGGACAATCTCCGTTTAGAATTTCGGCACTAATATTTGAATCTTCTTTCGTATTCCTTATGGCTCATCCATTCAATGACGATAGCAAGAACCAGAACTTCATTACTAAATACCGAATATGACATACTCCACACACTAAAGTGTGTAGTTTCTCGGACTTAGCTTGGACAAATATTATTTATCCTCACTACCGATGGCATAGCCACTATGCAACTACTCCTTGACAAAAAGTCTTGGAGATACTTTTTCAAGATATATGCTTCGCTTACTCTTGCAAACCTTATTCCTGCTTGAACTGCTTTGTATTCAAGCATCTGAGTAAACTTTGATATTGTTTTTTTCATCTTGTTTTATCCAACTATTTTAATGGCTGGTTCTTGTTATTTATAAATTGGGGAAGGAGCATATATAAATGCTACTCGCACCTATGTCCAGTGGCGAGTGGTTCCAGAAAATATATATTAAAATTCAACTTCGAAAATCTTACAGCATTTGCAGAAAAACTAGAGTAAAATTGAAGAAGATAAGAAAAAATTTACAACAAAAACCTTTAATTTTCT
>JAYEMU010000020.1:0-5088 GCA_034718475.1 Nanobdellota archaeon | reverse complement strand
ATCTCCAAGACTTTTTGTCAAGGAGTAGTTGCATAGTGGCTATGCCATCGGTAGTGAGGATAAATAATATTTGTCCAAGCTAAGTCCGAGAAACTACACACTTTAGTGTGTGGAGTATGTCATGTCTAAGTTCATCTGGAACTGCTAAAGTCATAGTTGCCATTTTTATTCCCCCATTATGTATATACACATAACATATGTGTAATTATATATGAACCTTCTGGTTTGAAAAAATTGAATTTTTAGCAAAAAACTTTAGACAAGATTATTAAAGAAAAAAAAGAAAAAATTGAGATCCTTAAAGATCTCTTGGCTGAATAGTTGATCTTTTGTTAGCTTTTGCCCTTGCAGCAGCTTTCTTTAATAATGCAACTGCTTCTTCATGCAAAGCCTGTGCTAAATTTCCAGCAACATTCATACCTTCAGCATTTTCTTTTAATTTACTTCTTACAATCAATAACTCTCCCATTTTAAACATTCCTCCTTGTATTTTTTTTATTAGAATACAGCAGAATTAAGCCATATCCCCTTTTTAATTAAGTTATTGGAAAATAACTTAATATTTAAAGTTTTCTGAAAATAATGCAATTATAGACGCCAAAACCACTATTTTGCATATAAAATCAATTTATACTCCATCCCGCCAATTTTAATTTCCAGAGTCTTAATCTTTTTAAATTTTTTATCATACTTCCCTACAAGATCATGCCTATGGGCTAATAAGGCAATTGTTCCTTTTTTCTTCAAAATAAATTCAGCCTGATTAAAGAACTGCAAATATTCTTTTTCGATATCCTTGCAATCCCTCCCTTTAGAAATAAAGGGCAAAACTGCTGCAATACTATCTACTGATCCCTTTTTGAACTTTACATCAAGCCAATCAGTGCCTATCCTACTAAAGGTAATTGCTTTTCGCACACCTGCAAGCTTGGAATTTATCTCGCAATTTTTAATATTAGGCATTAAGGGATCATACCCAAAAATCCTTAATTTTGCAAGCTTGGACTTTTTGTTATCTGCAATTGAAAAGTCCCTTGGGAGTTTTAGGCCAAAAAGCGCTGCCTCAATTGGTATTACACCATCCTTGCAAAAAGGATCTAATAATATTTTCCCCTTATCCCAGCCGCTAAATCTTACAAGAGCATAAGCGAGTAAAGGGTTAGGGGATTGATTGACCAGCTTTAACCTATAATCCCTTTTGTGCAATCTTTTTTTGGTTATTAATTTCCCAATAAAACAAAAATTGCCGATTATATCTATATATATAATTGTTTTTGGCTTATGCAAATCTACAGGATTGCCTTTTTTATAATAAAATTCCCCAACTTCTTTTTCAATCTCCTTAGAAGAAAATAAATGGGTGCCTTTCCTAGAGCATTGAGCCTTAAATGTTTCTTCTATTTCTATCTCTGGAAGAGAATTAAGTATGTCTTTCTTTAAAAAAAATTCGAATTTTGATTTTGATTCATAGATTCTATCAATACTTCGCATCATTTCAATTAAAGGTTCTATATTTTTAGTTTCAAAAACAATGCGGCCCGGCAGAATAGTTTTTGCTTTGACATTCAAAAGCTCTTTTACTTCTAAAATGGCTATTTCTTCTATGCCTTCGATTGTTGCAGCTATATATTCCATAAAACTTTCTCAATGAAGCCTGTTTATAAAACTTTTGCCAAATAGATATTATTCTTATTTTCAACAATTTTAGCATTTACCAAATCTTCAGGATTTGCCTTGCAGCCATCTATAGAAACAACACGATTTCTTCCAACAGCAAGCATTTGGCCTTTCCACCATCCCAAACACTTTGCCTTAAGCCTTACTTTTTCACCTTTGTTAAATTTTGTCGGCAGCCTTTTGGCTTTTTTAATGCCCATATCACTTTTTTTCAAAATTAATTTTTGACCAAATTCTTTTTCCCATTTGCGCAATTGATCATAAAATTTCCAATAAGTTATAGGCCTGGCTTTTATTTTTCTCGAGAAACGATAGGTTTCATATTTCTGGATGCCAATTCTTGCATTTAGATCTTTTGCAAGTCTTATTAAACCATCCATTTCATTTGTTTTTGGAAGCCACACAGGAGCAAGCAATAAATCAATTTTTGAAGCAGTTATGCATTTTGCAGACTGCAATATCTTTTTAAGGTCATAAGAAGGATTGCCTGCAAGCCTTGAAGCTAATTTTTCATCTAAAGTATTAATAGAAAGATTTATCTGGTCCATCCCTGCGTTTTCTAAAGATTTTATTTTTTTAGAAGTCAAAAAACTTCCGTTTGACTGCATAGAAATCCTTTTTACATCTTTCAAAGCACTTATTCCCTCAACAAGCCCTATAATTTCCGGATAAGCCATTACTTCTCCAACTGAATCTATATTGCACTCTATCTTAGTATCCTTATATTTAATAACCTCTTTAACATAATCCAGCAAATAATCTACATCAACCTCATAATTAACAGGATGAACTTTTGGATTGTTCGCATTCGTTGAACAATATACGCATTTAAAATTGCATACTGAAGTGGGCCTTACCTGAATAAGATCTGTCCCCCTGTCGATTATCCCAAATGCTATGCATCCTATTAATGGGATTCCCGACTCAGGCAAGATTTTAATCAATTCCATCAAACTATGTTAACTTTTTAAGATTAAATAATTTTTGCATAAAGTTATATAAATAAGATAAATATTCCAATAAGCAATGAGAGAGGGAAAAGAGGCCAATCTAAAAAAAATTTTAATTTCCATAGTTGAATTAGGAGATTATATCAAAGCAATATGGCTAATAAATAATAAAATTACAGTGCTTGTGGATGACACTTCCAATAATGATTGTTCAGGCAAGCTAAAAGAAATAATATCCTCACAGGACAAAGCGGAATTCTCAAGAAATAAATATTTTAGCTTATGGTGGGAACTTGCAAGAAATGCCGAACCTAAAACTATCGAAGAACTGACTAAAATGAAAATCATCTATGATGGGGCGGGGTTTGTCAGATTGTTTAGGAATAAAATAATTAATGGCAAGCTTTACGGCTCCAAAAATAAAGCAAGAGTCATGCTTGAAAAGGCACAGCTGGGGATTAAGGAATCCGAAAAGCTGCTTTTTGAAACCATAAAAAATGAATCTTTTAATGCTATCCATATAGCAAGCCAGGCACTCCTGCTTTCTTATGGCATTTTTGCCCCTACATCTGAAGACATTGAAAAGGCATTAATGAAAAAAAATAAAAAATTACATAGGGCTTACAAAGAAGCCAAAGAAAAGCTAATAAAAAATTTTAATATAAAAGATGTTAATAAATTTGTTGAAAAAGCAAAAAATTTTAGTTATGACGTGGAAAATGAGATAACAACTTATGAGCATGAAAAAAACTTTGACGAGCTTAAACAGGCTTATCAATTTTGCTTGGAATTATGCAAAAAAGCATTGCAGAACAAAATCACACTTGCACCCTTTAAAGAAGATGATAGAATAAAATTGTTTAAAAAATATTTTATGGAACATTTATCACCAATGCATATGGAAACATTGGATGCCTTATATACCTTTAATAATGGAAAAAGAAAAGATAGGAAATGGCTTGAAGATGATGTTATCCTCAATCGGGGGAGGGTTCAAAATCTTAGCTTGGCCATACAAGACATAATCGAAGAAAATGATTAACGAAATACAAACATTCAATGAAGAACTGCTAAAAGAGTATAATAAAAAAATTCAGGCAACATGGATGATTAAAGGAAAAGAGGAATTCTGCATATTATTAAATGATCTTGATGAAACCATCAACCTTAAAGAAATTGAAGCTGTCGCAGAAAGCCTTCAAATTAAATGTAAAATCAAGCGAAATATAAAATTTTATATGGTAACAGATTTCTTTTCAAAAATCAGCAATAATGATTTTGCAACATTAAAGGAAATAAAGGATTCTATGGGGATTTATGATCCTTCAGGATTCATAAGCTCATTAAGAAACCTTATTGAGGGGGGGCAGATTCTTGGACTTAACAATTCTGTCAAAGAAGTTCTTGGGGATGCAAAAAATAAATTTAAGATTATTGAAGGATATAAGAGGGAGGTGCTTTATAATTGCTATCAGGCAGTTATTGATTCTGCCCATGCAGCACTTTTAGCTAGGGGCTATTCAATTCCCATTATAGAAAATATACCTAAAAACCTTACTAAAAAATTCGTTAAAGAAAAACTTCTTGAAAAAGGGTATGTTGCAATATTTGAAGATGTTATGAAAATGTTCAATGATTATGAGTTCGGAAAAATAAAAATTATTTCTATAAAAGGGCTTGAAGAGATATTTAATGATGCAATGGCCTTTGTTGAAAGGATGAAAGCCTTTGTTTATCAGATATTATAGGGGAAGACGTAAAAAAAGATTGAATTTTGAAACGCAAGACGTAAAAAAAGCTTGAATTTTTTTGGAAGAAAACAAGCAGCCCTTATGTGCTATAAGAAAACACGGAAGAAGGACTGCTTGTTTTTTTTGAATGGATTCATGAACGCAGTTTGTAGATTGTTGCAGCAAATGAGCCAATGCAGAATAGCATGACACAAATCGCTGCTGAAATAAGAAGTAGGCCATCGATTACGCCACACAAACCAAGGGCAAGGATGAGGGAAGGAATAGGGAGAGTCTTTTGTAGGAACTGTTGCTGCCAGTAGCTGACCAGAAGCCTGCCGCCAAAATTCAGCTGCCCTTGGAAATCGCTTTTTCGTGCGATGAAACGCCTAAATCCATCCTTTGAAAGAATGAGATTGCGATGGGCAGTTGTTCCAAGACCCTTGATTGCTTTCTTTCTGAAGAGAGCCTTCTTTGCAAAGAAAAGAAGGACATAAGAAACACACATCGCTAGAAGACAATAAAACATTTGCTTCCTCCTTTTTATTTGAAGATTGCCGCTTCCACTCTGTCATCCATATGCCCAAACTATGGAAAACATAGGGGGGTTGTCTAAAAAGTCAGGCGTATAATTCAAGTTGGTAATTCTCTATTCTTAATATACATACTCAAGTAGCGAAATCTTTATATAGATGTAGACTAGTTATATAACTAGATTAATGGAGGTGATC
>JAYEMU010000019.1:14070-18857 GCA_034718475.1 Nanobdellota archaeon | reverse complement strand
GAAAAATACAAATAGGCCACACGACAAAAAATGCCGTATTGAAAATCTTACATCATTAAGCTAAATCTTAATGGTTTTTTATATAAGAATGGAGTTGGAATTCATCTACAGACTAAAGTCTGCAGGAGTTTTCTTCCAACAATCATAAAATTTATAAATAAAACTCTAATTTTTAAATTTATGAATGTATTTGTTACTGGAGCCAATGGATTTTTAGGCAAGGCTGTTGTAGAAAGATTAGCAAAAAAAAATAAGGTTACGGCTTTTTTATTGCATGGCACTTCAACAAATGGCTTAGAGGGACTAAGGAATGTTAAGATAGCTTATGGTGATATTCTAGAAAAAGATTCAATTTTGAGAGCATTAGGAAAATGCAAAGTGGTTTATCATTTAGCAGCAGCAGTAAGGGTCCCAGATTTTAATAAGCAGCAGCTTTACATGCTTAATGTTAAAGGGACTGAAAATGTTTTAAATGCATGCGTGGAAAAAAAAGTTAATAAAGTAATTTATGCCAGCACAATTGCAATTTATGGAAAAGCAAAAAACCATCCAAAAATAATTATAGATGAAGATTTTCCGATTTATCCTGTACTTAATTATGCAAAAACAAAACTTTTTGGTGAAAGGCTAGTTAAAGGTATATGCTCTAAACATAAAATGAATTATATAATTTTAAGACCTTCAAAACTTTATGGTCCTGGAGATAAATCCCTGCTGCCAATTCTGAAAATTGTAAATAAGGGACTGTCTTTTACAATTGGCAAGGGTAATGGCATCACTATGCCTGTATATATTGACGATGCTGCAGATGCTTTTGTTTTAGCTTTAAATTCTAAAAAGAAAAATCAAGAATATATTATTACTGGATTAGAATTTATTACCAAAAGAAAATTTATTTCTATAATGGCACATAGTTTAGGAAAAAAACCAAGAAAAATAAAAATCCCAGTCTTTCCAATAATGGCTTTAGCCCATATCGGCCAGAACTTGGCAATTTTGCTTAAAAAAAATTTTCCTTTAGTTCAAAAAATGCAATTCTTTTTGGCTTCAAGAAGATATTCTATTGAAAAAGCAAGGAAGCATTTAAAATATAACCCCCAAGTTGGAATTCAGGAAATGGTAAGCAAAACACTGAATTGGTATAAAGAACAAGGGTTGATTTAATAGGCGATTTTTGCGATGTCATGATATGCATCCAATAATGCACCTTGAGCGATTGTTGAGAAATTCGGATTCACAATTAAGGCCATATATGATCTAAGGTTTTTGTGCCATTCTTCATCAATTATGTGATCACCAAAAAAATCTTCTAAAAGCTTACTGCAGTTAAATCTCCCTGCATCGTTAAATAATCTTAACCAAGTTTCTAAATTTTCTTTATCAATTGTAGTTTTAAGCATAGCCTTAAGAATCTATTAGGCATTTATTAAGCTTTGGGATTAAGGATTTGATAGAAGATTTTGTCAAAAAATTATTTAAATGACAAAATTCTTTATTCAATTATGAAAAAATATCTTAAAGATATAATTCTTGGCGGTCAAGATGGTTTAGTAAATGTTTTGGGAATTGTTTTTGTGATGGTTGCAGCTACACATGAGCCTAGAATTATTCTTATTAGTGGGCTTGCGGCAACTTTTGCTGAATCTATATCAATGGCTGGGGTGGGTTATACCTCTACTAAAACCTTAAAAGATTATTATTGCAGCAAATGGAATGAAGAAAAAAAAGAAAGTGAGGAAAATCTTCAAGAAGCTAAAAAAGAAATTGAAGAGATTTATAGCAGAAAAGGTTTTCAGGGGACTTTGCTTAATAAAATTGTAAATAAAATTTCTTCTAACAAGAAAGTTCTTATTGAAACAATGATGAGAGAAGAGCTTAACCTTTCAACAGAAGGATTTGAACATCCTGTAAAAAATGCTTTCATTATAGGCATTGCGGCAATTTTTGGATCTTTGATTCCAGTAGTTCCATTCTTTTTTAATATTTCTGTAAACTTGGGTGTCTTAATTGCAATAATCCTTTCATCATTAGTTTTATTTGCAACAGGCGCTCTTAAAGCTAAAATGACTGTTGGGAAATGGTGGAGAAGCGGCATAGAATTAACTTTAGTTGGCATGGGTGCTGCAATCCTAGGCTATTTAGTAGGCTTGCTGTTAGGATTGATCTAAATTAAAGGAAATATATTTTTCATTGTTAAATATAATCCTATAAAAATTATTATTAAGGCACTAATTATTGGAAGCTTTGCTGAAAACTTGCTTTCATTTGGAATATACTTTAATAGGATTTTGGCTTTTAAAAAGATAAGCCCTACAAAAAAGATTGCAACAATTGTTCCAAAAGTAAAAGCGATGACACTTAAAAAAGCCTTAAAATAAAGGCCTAAACTGATGAATATTAGGAAAAATGCCCATGCACTTGGGCAGGGAGCAAGACCTGTTAGAAATCCCGCAAATAAGAATTCTTTTTCATTTGTATCTTTGTGATGGTGCTTATGTTTTTTCAAATTTTTAAACAAGATATAAAATCCAAAAATTAAAATTAAAATGGCAGCGATTCTGCTTATATAATTACTTATTTCTGTTTTAAATACTGGAGGAATTACAAAAAGGAATAATAAGCTTACGATTAATATATCGGACATATGCGTTGCAGCAGTTGTTAAGCTTAATAAAAGCAAATCTTTGAATTTGGCATTTTTACCAAGCAAATAGGAAATAATTATGGATTTGCCATGTCCTGGTGCAAATGCATGGATTATGCCGATTATAAATGAAAAAAATAATAAAAATATAATTGAAACCTCTTTAATATTAATATTTTCTATGGAATTATGCATTAATTTATGGTCATCTTCTTTTGGCTGTTCTAGAGGTTTACAGGAAAAAATTGTGTTTTCTCCTGTGATGATATATTCTTGATTAGGACAATGGATATTTAAGTTGGCTGTGGCAAAAGGCATTAATAATAAAAACAAAAAAATTAATGAGATAAATTTCATGCCTCTGGGAATATAAGCCTGTTTAAGTATGTTTTGATGATTATTTTAGGATTGAGATAATTATATAAACTAAAACCACTCATAGTATGATAAGAAAATAAATGGATTCATATTTTTTTGGCTTTGTATTTGCAAAAGTAATAGAACTTTATTTTAATTTATACAAAATCAATGATTTTAATGATAAATTAAACAGGTTATATGGCCGAGAACTATCAGATGTGGTTAATGATGGAAATAAAAGGATTATTATAAATGAAGATTTATTTGTTCAAAAAGAATATTTAAGAATCATTCTAGAAAAATATAATTTTAAGTGTGAAAAAATTTAAATATTATTAGTTATTATGAATAATAATAATAATGAATAAATGGCCAATATTTGTGGGACTGGTATTGTTTTTATTTCTATTAAATTCATCTGTAATTAATGCTGCTGAAGACGTGGAATTGTATGCTTTTTATGGCCAAGCTTGCCCACATTGCTCGAAGATGCTGAATTTTTTTGAAAGCATAGAAAAAGATTATCCCACATTGAAAATTTTTGAAAAAGAAACTTATTTTGATCAGGCAAATCGAGAATTATTTGAAGATATGGCTGAAGCTTTTGATACGCAGATTGAAGGTGTTCCTACTATGTTTATAGATGAGAGGGTTATTGTGGGCTTTAGCGATAATCTGGGGATTAAATTAGAACAGGAGATTCAAAGGTGTATTAAAGATGGATGCAGGTCCCCCATGGAATCTTTAAAAGAAGGGATTAACATTTCTGAAGTAGTGAACATTGAAGGGGAAAGCTCTCCCTCTGAAGACCCCAAAAAGACTGAAACAATAAGACAAGTCACAGTTCCTGCTGTTTTTTTCGCAGCTGCAGTTGATGCAATAAACCCCTGTGCTTTCGCAGTCCTAATCATTTTGCTAACTACTATTTTGGCAGCCAAGAAAAAGAGAAGAGTACTTTGTGCGGGTCTGGCTTTCACATTGTCGATTTTTCTTTCTTATTTTATGATGGGAGTTGGTCTTTATTCTGCTGTAAGGGCAACTGGACTGACCCATACATTTTATGCAATAGTTGCAGCAATAGCCATAGTAATTGGCATTTTCAATCTTAAAGATTTTTTTTGGTACGGAAAATGGTTTATCATGGAAGTGCCACAAAGCTGGAGGCCAAAGCTTAAGAGTGTGATTAGGGGAATTACTTCTGTTCCAGGAGCATTTTTAATAGGGTTTGTTGTAAGTTTGTTTCTGTTGCCTTGCACATCCGGACCTTATATAGTTATTTTAGGAATGCTTGCCAAAACCACTACTAAGGATTATGCTTTTATACTATTATTCCTTTATAATCTAATATTTGTAATGCCTATGATTATAATCACATTTGCAATTTATTTTGGTTTTACTTCTACGGAAAAAGCTGAGGAATGGAGAAAAAGCAAGCTTAAAGTGCTTCATTTAATCGCAGGGATAATAATGCTTTTGCTTGGGATAGGCATGTTTATATCAATTTATCTAGGTTTTGTGTAAAATCCAAAATAGCAAAGCTTTATATAGTATTATGAATATATATTCATTATAATCAATATGGAGGTAAAAATAAAATGCCAAATAGAAATAAAACAGGACCAAATGGCGATGGACCAAGAACTGGAAGGGGATTGGGTGATTGCCTAGATAAAAAAGTAGAAAATAGCCCTAGAAGGGGCAGAGGCTTTGGTCGTGGACGAGGAAGATGCCAAAGATATTGGGATAATTCTGATGAAGAGCCACGATTTGGAAGAGGCTTTGG
>JAYEMU010000019.1:0-13970 GCA_034718475.1 Nanobdellota archaeon | reverse complement strand
AGAGGCTTTGGTCGTGGACGAGGAAGATGCCAAAGATATTGGGATAATTCTGATGAAGAGCCACGATTTGGAAGAGGCTTTGGCCGCGGTAGATACAGGAGAGATTTAGATGACAATGATGAAGCAAGAGCAGGAATAGGAAGAGGCAGAGGGGGATTAGGCAGAGGACCCTGTGCTTATAGAAGAGGAAGAAACAGGAACGATTAGAAATGTCAAGGCCAAGGAGATGCAGAAGAGTAGGTTTCAGACCAAATATTAATTTTTTCAAGCCCTCTGGAAAGAGAAAAAAAGAAATAGAAGGAATTAATTTGGCTGTTGAAGAATTAGAAGCTGTAAGATTGAAAGATTTTATGGGATTTGATCAAAATAATGCGGCAAGTAAAATGCATGTTTCACAGCCTACTTTTCATCGCCTTTTAACTATTGCCAGAAAGAAAATTGCTGATGCATTAATCAATGGCAAATCCTTAAGAATAGAAGGCGGGAATTTCAAACTTGCAAATTCAGAATTTGAAGACTTGTCCCAATATTGTGTTTGCACAAATTGTGGATATAAAGAAAGGAAAGTGAGGATGATGCCTTGCTTAAAAAAAGAGTGTCCTAATTGCGGAGCAAAATTAAGGAGAGGAAATTAAAATGAAAATAGCGATAAGTGCAACTGAGAAAAAATTAGATGGTGAAGTAAGTGAAATATTTGGGAGATGCCCTTATTTCATAATTGCAGAGATAAAAGACAAGGGGTTTGCCATACTTGAAACAATTAAAAATTTGAGTGCAGACAAAGCTGGTGGCGCCGGGCTTACAGCAGCACAAACTGTGGCTGAAAAAGGGGCTGAGGCAGTCATTGCTGGTGATGTTGGTCCGAAAGCATTGGAAGTGCTTAAACAGTTCAATATTAAAATCTATAAAATGCGCGGGTCAATAAAAGAAATTTTAGAAAATTTTAAAGGGAAGAAAAATGAAAATAGTGATTCCAACTAATGATAAGAAAGGTTTGGATGCAGAAGTTGCAGAGCATTTTGGAAGATGCCAAACTTATACTTTTCTAGATGAAAATGGGGAATTGATTGAAATTGTTGACAATGCAAGCAGGCATATGGGTGGGGTTGGATTGCCCCCAGAAGTTATGAAAAGACATGGTGCTAATGTTCTTTTATGTAAAAATTTAGGACCCAATGCAATAATGCTTTGCAATCAATTAGGCATAGAGGTTTATACAAATAATTCAGAAACTGTTAGGGATATTTTTAATTTATGGAAAAATAAGCATATTAAAAAGGCAGAAATTGGAGATGGCTGTAAAGACCATAAGCACTAAGATGAAAATTGCAATAACAGGGGGAAAAGGCGGCACTGGCAAGTCTACAGTTGCAACGTCCCTGGCAGTTGAATTTTCAAAAAGATATAAGACACTTCTTGTTGATGTTGATGTTGAGTGCCCTAATGATCATTTATTATTATCTGCAAAAAGAAAAAAGGACAAAAAAGTCTACCAGCCAATACCAAAGTGGGATTTTAAAAAATGCATTAAATGCGGGAAATGCGCTAAAGTGTGCAAGCAAGATGCAATAATATTTGTTAAAGAGAAATATCCTGCTTTTGTAAAAGATGCATGCATTGGATGCCAAGCCTGTATTTTGGTCTGCCCTACAAAGGCCATATCACTGTCTAAAAAGGAGATAGGGACAATATACAAGGCAAGAAACTATAATGTTGATTTAATCTCCGGAGAACTTAAGTTGGGTGAACTTTCTTCTGGCGAAATTGTATCAGAAGTTAGAAAGTATTCTAATGAACTTAATAAAAATCTTAAAGCGGAAATGATGATTATCGATTCTTCTGCTGGTGTTGGCTGCCCTGTAATTGCTTCTTTGGTAGGAACGGATTATATTGTGGCTGTTACTGAACCGACACCTTCTGCTTTGCATGACTTAAAAAGAGTTTTGTATCTAGCAGAGCATTTCAAGATAAGGCATGGGATTGTTATAAATAAATTTGATCTGGAAAAAAAGTTTGCCTCCAAGATAGAAAAGTTTGCTACCAAGAAAAAGATTCCTATCCTCGGTAGGATACCTTATAGGAAGGATTTTGTTGAGTCTACCATAAAAATGAAGCCTATTGTGGAACTTTATCCTAAGTATAGAACTATTTTTCAAAGCATAATTGGAGAGATATTAGCCAAACGACACGACAAATGGGCGTAGGCTTTATATATTGATTTACATTTTCTAGAATTGTTCCAAGTGAACATATGAAAAAAAATCCGAAAGGAAGGTGATAAAATGAGCAATAGTCCGTTAAAAAAATATAGGAGTGCAAATTTTTCTGGAGTAATTTGGTTAAATGAAAAGGAAATAGATGGTGCAAAAGTGGAATTTAAAACCATGACTTTAACCAGAAGCTGGAAAGACAAGGATAAAAATATTTGGCGTAATGAAAGCATAAATTTTAGAAAATCAGATGTCCCCAAAATTTTTGCAATAATGAATAAATTGCAGGAAACAATATTTTTGGGGAATGAAGGGGGTGAGAAGCATGAATAAAAAGAAATTTACCATTCATGATTTGCCAGGGGTTGGCGCAGCGACATCTGAAAAATTAAATGATGCTGGATTTTCCACTTTGATGGCGATTGCAGTAGCAACACCTGGAGAACTTACTGAAGCTACAGGAATAGGGGAAAATGCTGCAAGGAAACTTATAAACTTTGCAAGGAATAATTTGGATATGGGTTTTTGCACAGGCGAGGATTTATTGAAAAAAAGAGCAAGTGTTGTTAAGATTACTACTGGAAGCAAAAATTTTGACAACTTAATTGATGGCGGTTTTGAATCTGGCTCAATAACTGAATGTTATGGGGCTTTTGGCAGTGGTAAAAGTGCTTTGGCCCATGCATTGGCAGTTAATGCACAATTGCTTAAAGAGAAAAGCGGAGCAGAGAGTGTAGTAGTCTGGATAGATACAGAGAATACTTTTAGACCAGAAAGGATAAAGCAGATTGCTGAAAATAGAGGATTGGATCCTCTTAAGATTCTTAAGAATATTAGAGTCGTAAGGGCATATAATTCAGACCACCAAATGTTTGTTGCTGAGAAAATTGAGGATTTGATAGTAAAAGATAAATTGCCAGTAAAATTAGTAATTGTGGATTCACTTATGGCGCATTTCAGGTCGGAATTTATTGGCAGAGGAACCTTGGCCAACAGGCAGCAGAAATTGAATAAGCATATGCATGTATTGATGAAGCTGGCAGATATTCGAAATCTCTGTGTTTATATAACAAATCAGGTAATGGCAAAGCCAGATGTATTTTTTGGTGATCCTACAGCGGCAATAGGCGGGAATATTGTTGCACACAATTCGACAACCAGGCTTTATCTTAGAAGGGGGAAAGCAGGTACAAGAGTTGCAAAGCTTGTTGATTCACCCCATCTGCCAGATGGTGCTGCAATTTGGCAAATAACTGATGAAGGCATAATTGATGCCTGATTTTTTTCTTTTTTTAAAAGCTAAACATTTTTATATCAAAAAAAGCTTTAATCTTTTAGATGAAAAAATATTTTAAATTTAATTGGCTTTTGGATATAATTATTATTAATATTATTATTGCATACGCCTTCTTTATTGTTTTTCAATTTGATCATGAAGTTGCTGATATACAATATATCCCTGAGAATATGCCCAAACTTGCAGAAGAAAATGTAATAAAAGTAATGACATATAATATTGCGCATGGCAGGGGATATCTTTCAATGTATGATAAATCTTCTTTTGGAAGAAATTTTAATATTAAATCCAAAAAAGAAGTGTTTTATAGGCTAGATAAAATTTCAGATTTGGTCAAGGCAGAGGATATTGATATTTTAATTTTGGAAGAGGTTGATTTTAGTGCTTCATGGAGCTATCATATTGATGAAGCCATGCATATTGCAAAAAAAGCAGGGTTTAACAATGTAGTTAAAGGCATAAAGTGGTCTGTAGACCTGCCATTTCTTAAAATTAGGTCAGGCAATGCAATATTAAGTAAATATAATCTTATGTGGGCACAAAATAAAAAATTTGAAAGTGAAAGCATTTGGTGGAGATTAGTTGGAGGCCATAGCTATTTGAGTGGATTGTATTTAATTGGGAACAAGCCAATTAAAATAATTGCCTCGCATTTTGATTCTGACAGTGCTATTGCAAGAGAGCAGGAAGCAACTGAGATTGTTGAAGCTGTTGCTGAAAGCAATTACCCTGTTATTCTTGCAGGGGATTTCAATTCTGTCACCTCTGAAACAAAAAAAGAGAATAAGAAAATGAGAAAAAAATATTTGGATAATACAATTGAGATCATTATTGAAAGTAATCTTTTTGATATTGACATGGATAAGCTCGAACCAAATAGAAAATTTACTTATTCAGCTGAAAATCCACATAGGCTGATTGATTATATATTTGCCACGCCCAAACTTAGAATAAATGAGTATTACGTTGTCAAGGAAAAATTATCAGATCATTTCCCTTTAGTTGCAAGAATAAGTCTAAATAATCTGGAAAAAGATTAACACTGCAAATATAATCAAGCTAGTCGTGACAATCTCTTTTTTATATCTCAAATTTTTTATTAAATTTGCGAAATAGAATATTGCTATAATCTCAATAATTGAAGCGATTAAAATCCCTATAATGACTGCGATAGCTTTAGCAAAAGGCTCTGCTAGAAGTGAAATAAAAACAATTAAGTCATCTATTATTGTTGCAAAAGTTGCAATGAATCCAATTATTAATAATTTTATCAATTTTTTATTTGAAGGCTTGTATTTTTTTATCTTTTTTTCTATTTTTCTTTGCGAATACTTTTTAAATAAATCAAAATAGATAATTATGGCGAGAATGATTAGAAGGCTGGAACTGATATAATGGCAAAAATCTAATTTTTTTAAAAATGAAGCAAAAAAACTTGCAATAATTATTACTGTTATTATTGCAGATAAAATCCCTATTGCAAAAAATAATTTGCCTAATTTAGATTTGGTTAAAGTTGCAATAAGCGGGATTTGGGTAATGGCATCATCTATTCCAGTAGCTATCTTTGCAACAAAGCCTAAAAGAAAATATTTAAAACTCATAAAATAAATATGGTGGGATGGGCTTTTATAATTTTTGTTTTTGTTGGCTTTGCGTGGATATTAGTTAGATTGTTATTTTCTGATCAGAACGTAGACTTTTTTTCCTAGGTGTTCTTTTGGCTGATTTTGGCTGAATAACGGCTTGAATACGTTTCCATATTTTTCCTCCTGTTGTAGAAAGGTTATGGAAAAGTTAAATACTTTGTAGCGAAAAGCCTCCTACGACCCAAAAATTATATATATGAAGGAATCTCTCCAAAGTCATTAAAGCCGAGGTCGCATAATCTGGTATTGCGCTGGACTGCTAATCCAGTTTCCTTCGGGATATGTGGGTTCAAATCCCACCCTCGGCGTGTTTTCTAAAAAAGCAAGACTTTATAAAGAAAAACTAATTCCATAACTATATCAGAAAAGTTTTCTGATATGGAGTATTAAGTAAAAATGAAAGGAAAAGTAAAATTTTTTGATGAAAAAAAATCTTTCGGGTTTGTAACCGGTGAAGATGGAAAAGACTATTTTGTACACAAAAGTGACTTAAAAGAAGGAGTTACTTTGCGTGAAAATGATTCAGTTGAATTTGATGTAGAGCAAGGGGACAGAGGTCCTAAAGCTGTTAATGTTACATTATCTGATTCTGAGTAAAATCTAAATATATAATATGAGGATTTAAATTTTTTTATTTTTTATATTATTTTGACCTTAGTTTATTAGATCATACTAATGATTAAGAATTAGAGTACGTAGAAAGTTAGATCAGCTAAGTTTGCATAGATTGGGGCATTACATCTACAAAGGGTACCTTGAGTATGCGAATAAAACTCCCTTTAAGGTAACAATGCAACATTAAGAAAGCTTCCCTTGTGAATTAATTCAGCCCCATTTTGATGTCTTCTGCGACTTCTTTTGGAAACCAGTCTAGCTTTGATTGGACCTTAACTATATCAAAATTATATTCCAATATATCTTCCCCAAATTTTTCCACTAACTTTTTTTCTAGATCTCTAAGCTTAGATACATCATCATAATGAAGAAATGTTATTATATCTCATGCTTCATAAGATTCAATTATATCATTGATTTTTTTTGTCGCTCCTAAGAATCTGGCAAGCTCTTTGATTCGTAATTGGTTTAATAGTTTTATTTTGAAAAAATATGCTGAATGATTCATAGTGTAAGGGTTTATATTAGGCTGGAATTTTTTAATGATATTCTCCTTAATCAGTTTTTTAATCCTATAATGCACTGTAGTCCCAACCAAAACATTTAAATATATGTAGTCCCAACAGTAGAGTATGGTTTTCGTAGAGAAGTATAAATCAAAAGGGAACATTTATTATAGGTTTGTCCACAATATCAGGAAAGGCAAGAAAATTATCCAAAAGAAAAAACAGATAGGAAAGATACTTCCACCAAAAGCAAGAGTAGAGCAATTAAAAAAAGAATTTATCAAAGAAATAACTGAAGGCAAATACAAATGTGTTAATCCCAAAATTCTCGATTTGATAGAAAATAAGAAAAAAGATTATAGAAAAGAAGTAAAAAGATTAAGCCAAACAGAAAAAAAGAAGAGATTAAAGGAATTTATTATTCGCTTTACTTATGACAGTAGCAAACTATCAGGCCTTGATATAACTTTAAGGCAGACATCATTAATTTTAAAAGAAGGAATAATGCCAAAGAATATAAGTAGCCTTAAAATTGCCAAAGAACTAGAAAACCATGAAAAAGGAATCCTAGTTATTACAAAATACAGAGGCAAACTTGATATAAAATTTATCAAAAAATTGCATAAAATACTATTTTCAGATGTTGATGATGAAATTGCGGGCAAATTAAGGAGCGAATTAAAAAGAAATGTTAAGATTGCAGGAACATCTTATGTACCACCTAAATGGCAAGATATTCAGAAAGAATTGAAAAATTTCTTCAGATGGTATAATTCTGAAAATCGAAAATTACATCCTGTTGAATTGGCGGCTTTAATACATATTAAATTAATTTCAATACAACCTTTTGCAGATGGCAATAGCAGGTTATCAAGATTATTAATGAATTGGGTGTTATGGAAAAAGAACTATCCTCCTGTTGATATACCAATTGAGGATTTAGAGAATTATTATGATGTTCTTGATAAATACCAGATTGAGAAAAAAGAAAAATCTTTTGTCAACTATATCATTAGGTGGTTTTTGAAAGTTTAGTAACTTTTTATGATTGTTGGAAGAAAACTTCTGCTGAAGTTGCAGGAATATATTTGCCATTAAAACGAAATAGATTATTAGATGCTAGAAAGAATTGCATCACAAAAACTTAACAGAATCAAGTAACGGAAACATTTATATACTAGTTAGTGTATCCTATACAATATGCAGGTTTAAATCCTGCAAAATTTTTTAAAATAGAAAGTGTAAAACCTACACCAACGGGGGAAAAAATGGAACCAAAATCAGGCTTTGTGAATGAAGACAACATGGCCATTATGACAGATTTATACCAGCTGACAATGAATGGGAGTTATCATCATCATGGAATAAACAATGATACTGCAACATTCGACCTTTTTGTGAGGAAACTGCCTAAGAATCGGAATTATTTGATTGCAGCTGGATTGGAGCAAGCAATTCATTATCTGGAAAATTTGAAATTTTCTGATGAAAACATAGAATATCTAAGAGGCCAGGAGCTATTTTCTGAAGATTTTCTTGAAGATTTGAAGGGCTTTAAATTTACTGGAGATGTTTATGCTGTGCCTGAAGGAACAGTTGTTTTTGGAAATGAGCCTTTGCTGAGAATTACAGCGCCGAGAAATGAGGTGCAGTTGGTAGAGACTTACCTCCTGTCTATAATAAACCATCAGACAATGATTGCTTCAAAGGCTTCAAGGATTGTTGAATCTGCTGGAGAAAATTCTGTTGTTGATTTCGGAACAAGAAGAGCACACGGACCTGGTGCTGCTGTGAAGGGAGCAAGAGCCTGTTATATTGCTGGATGTGTTGGAACCTCTAATGTGCTTGCAGGAAAAGAATTTGGCATTCCTATCTTTGGAACTATGGCACATTCTTACATAATGTCTTTTGATTCTGAATTAGAAGCTTTTAGAGCTTATTCCCATACATTTAGGGATAAGTCTGTCCTGCTCATAGATACATATGATACTATTGAAGGAGCAAAAAATGCAGTAATTGTAGGCAAGGAACTGGAGAGGCAGGGCCATAAGCTAAAAGGCGTAAGGCTGGATTCTGGGGACCTTGCTGACTTGAGTAAGAAGGTAAGAAAGATATTCGATGAGGCTGGATTGGAATATGTGAACATAGTTGCCAGCAATGATTTAAATGAATATAAGATTAAAAAACTTAGGAAAGAAGGAGCAAGGATAGACTCTTATGGTGTAGGTACGGAAATGATAACTTCTAAGGATGCTCCTGCAATATCTGGTGTGTACAAGCTTTCTGAGCACAGGAACAAGAAAGGGAATTTAGTTGCAAAGATTAAGCTGAGTGAGAACAAGAATACACTTCCTGGAAGGAAGCAGGTTTACAGGGTGCATGATGATGGCTATTTTGTGAAGGATATTATTGCTCTTGAAGATGAAAACATTTCTAATAATCCTTTGCTTGTCAAAGTTGTTGAAAATGGCCTGAGATGCAGTGACTTACCTCCATTGCCTGAAATTCAAAAGAGGGCTTTAGGCCAGGTCAAGAGATTGCCTTTAGAGTACCTCCAAGACGCAACTTATCCTGTTGAAGTTTCTGAGAAATTGGAGACCTTGACAAAAGATATTATCAAACAGTGTAGAGGAAAAAATGAAATTAAATGAAATCAAAGGACAAGCAGTATTTTATGATGTGGACACACAGAACGATTTTTTGAATGCAGACGGTGCTTTGTATGTTCAGGATGCAGAATCGCTCAAGCCAAACCTGGAAAGGCTGACACAGTATGCCTTGAATAAAGGGATTAAAATCTTAGGTTCTGTTGACTGCCATTCAAAGGGTGATGCTGAACTGGAGAGGAACGGCGGACCTTTTCCAGATCATTGCATGAAAGGGACATTTGGGGCAAAAAAAATTAAGGAAACTAATCAGGAGAATATTAGCTACATTCCCAACGAGACTTTAAGCTCGGCTGAACTGTATAAGAAGATTGAACTTGCTGAATCTGTCTTTTTTGAAAAGCAGCATTATGATGTGTTTACTAACCCTTGTGCAAGTTTATTGCTTTGCCAGCCGAAGTTCGTTGTTTTGTATGGCGTGGCAACTGATTTCTGTATAAAGGCTGCTGCATTGGGAATGAGAGAAAGAGGTGTTGAAGTGCATGTTGTTGAGGATGCGATAAAAGGAGTGTTCCCGGACAAAACCAAAGAAGCACTGGATGAAATGAAAGAAGCTGGAGTTAAGTTTATAAAGACGCAGGATGTTTTGGATGGCCTTGTAGAAAACCTATACAGGATGCAAAGATGAAAAGAATTTATAGGGTGAACTTGGAAACGGCAACAGAAACTGAACTTAATGAGTTAAGGCAGCAATATATGAAAAACCCAATGTCTCTTTTGGAAGTGGATGAAAATGATGCAAAACATCTGGATGAGAAGATTGATATATTCTTGCAGTATGCACATAATTATGGCTTTGGTGGATATGTAATCGGATTGAGCGGAGGATTGGATTCTTCTTTATGCGTAATTTTAGCTGCTGAAGCTATAGGAAAAGAAAATGTTTATGGTATGCTGCTGCCATCCAAATTTACCTCTGAAGAAGATATCGAAGATGCTCTTGAAGCAGCAGAGATGATTGGGGTGGGGGTAAATGACTATCTAAAAGTTAGGGATAATTTTGATGAAGTTATAGGTCAAACTATGATGATGACTGAAATCCCTAAGGGCCATCCAAAGTGGAAACTGATGGCTGCTAATAATCATGCAAGGGAAAGAATGAAAATATTGAGGGGAAGAGCAATGTCATTGAATTATATTGTTTTAGGAACAACGAACTTAACAGAAGCATGGCTTGGCTATGCAACTATTGCAGGAGATGCTTATCATGGTGTAGATATAGAACCCATAAAACAATTGCCAAAAACTTCTGAGAGGATGTATGCAAGAATAAAAGGGGTTTCAGAAAATGTGCTCAAAAAATCACCTTCAGCAGGATTATGGGATGGCCAGACTGATGAAAGTGAGTTAAGTGAATCTGTAGGAAAAAAAGTTACTTATGAACTAATTGATAGAATCATGGCGGGGCTTATGCTGGGCTTATCAGAAGAAGACATAATAAAGGCCAATAACCAAAAAGAAATTATGTTAGAAACGATACTTGGTTTGAAGGCTATTGCAAAAAAGAATGAGTTCAAGGGAAAGCCTGAACCATTTGCTGATTTATCGGGGTGATAAGAATGACAACTGGACTTTATATTGTAAGGGGGCAGCCGCTGCATAACGGCCATCTGAACATGATAAGGGATAAGATACAAAAAGAATGCGATGATATAATTATAGCAGTGGGAAGTGCTGAAGAGGGATTTACAAAAAGGAACCCCCTTTATGGCGGGGAAAGAGTAAGAATTTTCAATAAGCTGCTTTCTGAGGAATTGGAAAAGCCCTTTAGGGTCTATCCTGTGCCTGACCTTAAGATGCCCCATAAATATGCTAGATATGTTGAGGCTTTACTACCCTCATTTGATGTTGTTTATGCAAATCCTGAAACTACATCGTTATTTGTCCAAAAGGGATATAAGGCAGGGATACCCCAGAACCATATCAGGGAATTGTCTGCAACTTCAATTAGGGAGAAGATATGGAAAGATGATGAAACCTGGAAAATAGATGTGCATCCGATTGTTCTTGAAGAATTGATTAAGATGGATGCTGTGAATAGGATAAGAAGAATAATGGGTGGAGGTATTGGAAAAGTTGATCCAGAGGCTGCGGAATTTGTTTTTAATTTAGGGATTCCCATAACTGCATTGCCTACCCATATTGCAAAAAAGTCTATCTTGAAATGAGTGATTTTGAAAAGATTATGGATTCCGGCAAGGAGTGGGCAAAATATCTGTGCAAGAATGCCAAAGATTATTTGATAGCAAATGGCAAATATGATGTGTGCTATGCATATGATCCCATGACATTGGGAATGCTGGATAGGGAAGACCTATTTGAGTTTGAAAATTGGGGGAATGTGAATGTGGCCATAAATGTAGATGGAAAAAAGTTTAACAATATCTTTTAAACATATTGGAAAATGAAAATTGAAAACATACTGGTGGTATACAAGAAATCTATACTAGAGATTTATACTGAGAAAGGGCAGAATGTACTGAAAAAATATATTGAAGAAAATGATGCTTCTCTTTTTGATATGCAAGAAAATCATAATGTGCACAACTTAACTTTGAATAAGGTCAAGAGATTATTTGATGGGGCTAATATAGTTTATCGGGGGGAAATGAATGAGGGATTGCTTTCGAATTATAAAATGGTGGTTGCTGTTGGAGGGGATGGCACTGTGCTTGACATTTCGCATTATATATTTGATGATACGCCAATATTTGCTGTGAATTCAACAAAAGGCATAACTAATGGAAGCGAGGGTTTCTTTTGCGCAGCTTCAGAATTTGATTTGGAAGAAAAGGCTGAGATGCTGTTTAGGGAAGAATTAAGTGAAGTTAAGCTAAATAGGATGGAAGTGCTGATTGATGGGAAGAGGATTAATGAATATGCGCTGAATGATGTTCTTATTGCACATTCTCATCCTGCTGCAATGTCCAGATATTCAATAAAACTTGATGGTTATGAAGAAAAGCAGAGGTCTTCTGGGATTTGGGTTTGTACTGCTGCCGGGTCAACTGCCGCTACTTTTTCTTCTGGAGGTAAAGTAATGCCTATAGATTCAGATGAACTGCAGTATGTTGTAAGAGAGCCGCCTAATGGAAGGACCAACAGGTATAATCTTCTAAAAGGAATGGCTGATTCCTTGGAATTAAAGTCAGGGATGAGGGAGGGGATGGTGTATGTTGATGGAAGGCATATTGAATATAATCTGCCAATTGGTTCAAGGCTGATTGCCCAGATTTCAGATGAGCCCCTGATTATTTTGGGGTTTGATAAAGAAAATAGAAAAAAATATTTTGAAAGATAAAACTTTATAAATAATTGGTGTTATTATAACACTATGGGGATTAGTAATAGCGCTTTAAAAATCAGTAAGATGATGGTGACTGTAGATATTGTTATTTTTACAATACAGAATGATGATTTAAAAATTCTTTTAGTCAAGAGAAAATATAACCCTTTCAAAAGCATGTGGGCAATCCCAGGTGGTTTTGTGAAAAAGAATGAAAAATTAGATGATGCAGCAAGAAGGGAACTTTTGGAAGAGACAAATGTGAAAAATATTTATGTAGAGCAATTGTATACTTTTGGTGATCCCAAAAGGGATCCAAGGGGGAGGGTTGTGACTGTAGCTTATTTTGCACTGATTAATTCAAAGGATTTGGATTTGAAAGCAACTACTGATGTTAAGGATGTTAAGTGGTTCTCTATTTATGATCTTCCGCAATTAGCTTTTGACCATAAGTTGATTTTGGATTATGCTTTACAGAGATTGAAGTATAAATTAGAATATTCTACTGTATGCTTCCAGCTGCTTCCCAAAGAATTTACATTGACAGAACTTCAGAATGTTTATGAAACAATATTTGATAAGAATATCGATAAGAGGAACTTTCGGAAGAAAATTATTTCTTTAGGTTTATTGTCTCTTACTGGCAAGTCTAGGAGAGAGGTTGCCCATAGGCCTGCAAAGCTTTATTCTTTTACCAAAAAACATATGATGCTTGCTAATTTTATCAAAGCGTGATATACTCCCAAGCGAATATCATACTTCTTTTCTTAAAGAAGTTCTAAATGATTCTTTACCCCTACATTTTATTAAAAATAGCAAATTTTATAAATAAGTAGGGAGAATATATTTTGTATGGTAACAGTAAAAAAGAAAAAAACTGGAAAACAAACTTATTTTTATCTAGAGCACTCAATAAGGGAAGGAAATGATGTCATAAAAAAGGAAAAATACTTAGGGAAAAAAATTCCAAAAAATATAGAAGAGTTAAAGAAGCAATTTCTTTCAGAAATCTATAAAGAGAAATGGTACCCTCTGCTAGATAAAATAAAAAAGAATTATTCTAAAGAGAAAAAACAAACTCCTAAAGCTGCAAAGGAAAAGAACCTGCAAACTTTTGTTGTAAGATTCACTTATGACACTCAAAGAATTGAAGGATCAGCATTATCTTTAAGGGAAACAGCAAATCTGCTTGAGAAAGGTGTAAGCCCCAAAGAAAAACCTATTGAAGATGTAAAAGAAGCTGAAGCGCACGAAAAGCTTTTCTTTGAAATATTGAAATTCAAAAAAGATTTATCATTACAGATAGTATTATATTGGCATAAAAAATTTCTCCAAAATACAAAACCAAAAATCGCAGGACAGATAAGAAAATATCAAGTATTAATTTCAGGAAGTAAGTTTACACCTCCCTTTCCTGCAGAACTTAATGTATTGTTAAGAGATTTTTTTAGATGGTACAACAAAAATAAAGATACAATGCACCCCCTTGAATTGGCTGCTTCAGTACATTTAAAGTTTGTGACTATTCATCCCTTTGCAGATGGCAATGGAAGGATCTCAAGATTAATGATGAATTTCATCTTACATAAGCATAAATATCCAATGTTGGATATTCATTATGAAAATAGGACCAGTTATTATAATGCATTGGAAAGATCTCAAGTCAAAGAACAGGACAGTACTTTTATTCAATGGTTTTTCAGGAGATATACAAAAGAATATAGGAGATTTTTGTAAATAT
>JAYEMU010000018.1:0-5136 GCA_034718475.1 Nanobdellota archaeon | reverse complement strand
TCATTAACATAAGCTATTTCAAAAAATGGCTCTTTATTAGTTACAATAATCAATATTGCATTGCCTATGCCCTTTTCAAGTTCTAAACTTTTAATTCCATTTTCTAAGTAATAAAGATTAACCAATAAAATCCCATTCCTACTTTGAAGAAGGAAATCATGTTTATGAAAATTAATATCTTTAATGACATTCTTAATATTCAAATCAGTTTTATCTTCAATTATTTTTTGAATTTGATTGCTATAATCAATTCTGCTTATTTGCTTCCCTGCTTCTTTCATCATATTCAAAAAGATTTCTTGCGCCAATCTTTCTTTCAGCTCTAATTCAGGCATATAATTATATAAGTTCAAGAAGATTAAATATTTTTTGAAAAAAAAGAAAAAGAAATTAAAAGCGTTTTTTAAATTCTACAAACATTTCTCCAGCTTGTTTTTGTAATCCAAGACCAAAAGCCAAACCTATTGCCAATGCTGCTCCAAATGCTACAGCTGCCAACAGAACCAAAAAAGCATTTTGCAACAAATCAACCTTGATTCCTATCTGCTCTAAAGCAATCACAATTGCAATAAATATAATTACTCCCTTAAACATAGAGCTGATAAAATTAATGCCTTTCATATCTGATTCCCTCTTAAGCAAATGGCTTAAATAATGTGCAATAAACAAACCTACAAGAACTGTCAACACTGCAACAATTAATTGTGGCAACCATAAGACAAATTGAGTCATTACAATAGATAATGTGCCTAAATTAACTGCCTCTACTGCCTCTTGTAAAAATATAATAAATATGTACCACTTGGTTAATTCGCCCAATGCTGAAGATAATCGCACTTTGCCAACAGCCGAAGGTAATTTTAACTTCATTACTGCCTTGTCTATTCTTGCTTTGAGAATTATAACTTTAACTACATGCCCAATAATCAAAGATATAAAATAACCTATAATCAAAATAATTAAAGCTGCAATTAAACCCGGAAAAACTGCTACAAAACTATTCCAGAGATTAACCAATGGATTTAACAGTTCTGTTGCAGCTGCTTCAACAAATGCCATAAGATATACACCTCCCTATTAAAATTAAAAACGTTTGCTTATAAAAAGATTTTGGTCATGATTTTTTTAAAGATTTTAAGATTTTATCAACTCTTTTGACAGGGATGTTCAGATTATAAACAATATTCTTTACTTTTTCTTTATATGGCCCAAGGCCTTTCCAATCCAGCAATATAAAATCCACAGGCTCAAAAGTTTTTTCCAGAGCTTGTTTGACCATTCCAATATCCAAATGATTTAATGCATATTTGGGGCAAATATGTCCAATAGCTAAATCAGTCCTTAATAAAAATTTATTAAATTCTCGGGGATAATGGCCTCCGCCAATTGCAAAAGCTGTTTGATACTTTTTTCTTTTACGCAATAGCACATTCATTATGGTTCGAGCTATTATTTGTCCATATTTTTCATTTTTCCATTGAACCTCTGAAGAACCAATTTCAATAAATAAAACTGGCTTTCTTGTTGCAGGACCATGATGTGTTGCTTCCAATGTAATTTCTCCTTCAAAACCCTTGCCTTGCTTATTTAACTCAATAAATAAATCTTTCATCAATGAAGCAGGAGCAATATCCAAAATCTTGTTTCTACCACCTAATTCCGCTTTTGCCCAATTGCCAGGGACATGAACAGATAAAGATGGTTTTCCAGAAGAGGATTTGTGCTTGGATGCAAAAATAATAATATCCTCTTCTATATTCAGATTGTTGCAATAAATTGATTCTTCTTCAATTTCATAAAGTGCAACATTGCCTAAAGATAAAGATCTACTATTATTTTTAAAATCAAAAAGCTCTAAAAGATTTTTGCCGATGTTTACACTTGCTGAATCCTTTTTTGAGATAATTATTGCATATTTTGCCATTTTTAGCCCTAAACTCTCTTGATAATTAAATCTTTTGATTTGGATTTCAGAAAAGCATAATGTTTAAAAAGGGGTTTTATTACCTTTATTTATAAAATGAGACATATAGCAATTAGTGATTTTAAGGTTGATGATGAAGGCAAAAGAAGAATAATAGAATTATTAGATTCTGGAAAAATTTCAGAGGGTGTAAATGTTAGAGAATTTGAAAAATTGTGGGCTGGATTTGTAGGGACTAAATATGCTATATTAACAAATTCCGGCACTAGTGCCTTGATTGCTGGTTTGGAAGCATTCAAATTGCTTCGAGGTGTACCTAACGGGAGCAAAGTGATTACAAGTCCTATGACTTATGTTGCCACATCAAATGCCATTGTTAAGTCTAATCTTACACCTGTATATATAGATATAGATTTAGAAACATTTAGCATAAATCCAAATTTAATTAGGGAGCATCTTGAAAACAATAATCCTAAAGATTATTCCTTAATTTTACCAGTGCATTTAATGGGTTATCCTTGTGATATGGATAAAATTAATAAAATAGCAAAGGATTTCAATCTTGATGTATTTGAAGATTCTGCTCAAGCCCATGGAACACTATACAAAGGAAAAAGAGTAGGTTCCTTATCACTACTATCTGGATTCTCATTTTATATGGCACATAACATACAAGTAGGAGAACTTGGAGCAGTTACAACAGATAATCTGGAAATATATAAACTCATAAAAAAATTAAAGGCCAATGGGAGAACTTGCGATTGTTTCAAATGTACAAGAAAAGAAGGTTATTGTCCCAGACTTAAAACAGAAGAAGATTTTGAAAATGACCCTAGATTTTCACATGATTTAATTGGCTATAATTTTAAGACTATGGAATTCCAAGCTGTATTAGGCTTAATCGAACTAAAGAAAGTTGATTCAATTATAAGAAAAAGGCAGGAAAATGTAAAATTTCTCAATGAAAGTTTGAAGGACTTACAGGATACCTTATTTCTTCCAAAATTTTCAAAAGACTTTAGCTATCTTGCATATCCTATGATTATAAAAAAAGATTTTACTAGGCAGCAAATTAGAATGAAATTGGAAGCCAATGGTATAGAAACTAGGCCTATGTTTGGTTCAATCCCAACTCAACAAAAATCTTATTCATTTTTGAAAAAGAAATATGAAGGCAAATTGCCAAATGCAGATTTCATTGGTAGAAATGGTTTCTACATCAGTTGTCATCAATTTTTAGAACAAGAGGATCTTGAATATATAGTTAAAGTTATAAAAAAGATTATTATGGATGGATAAGATGGGAAATAACTTTTGGAAAGGAAAAGAAGTATTAGTAACAGGGGGTGCTGGTTTTATAGGGAGCCATCTTATAGAAATGCTTATAGAAACCGGAGCTAAAATAACTGTTCCCATTTTCAATGGCAAAATAGATTTTTTAAATAATGTAAAAGACAAAATCACAATAATTAATGCTAATCTTTTAGATTTCAAAAATTGTTTGGATTTAACGCATAAAAAAGATATTATCATGAATCTTGCAGCATTAGTTGGAGGTCTTGAATTTAATATAAAACATCCAGGCAGCATTTTTAGAAACAATCTTCTTATTTTTATGAATGTTCTCGAAGCAGCAAGGCAAAATAAAGTTGCAAATTTTTTGACTGTGAGTTCGGCTTGTGTATACCCCAGATATTGTACAATTCCAACACCTGAAGAAGAAGGCTTTAAAGATAGGCCTGAACCAACCAATGAAGGCTATGGCTGGGCAAAGCGCATGGAAGAATTCATGTCCAAAGCGTATATGAAGGAATACAGGATGAAAATAGCAGTAGCTAGACCATATAACGCATATGGTCCTAGGGATAATTTCAATCCAAAATCCTCACATGTAATACCTGCTATTATTAAACGTGTTTTAGATGAAGAAAATCCATTAGTAATTTGGGGCAATGGACAACAATCTAGAGCTTTTTTGTATGTAACTGATTTCTGCAGAGGACTAATGGTTCTAACTGAAAAATGTGATGATGCCAAAGCCATAAATCTCGGTACTGATAAAGAAGTAAGTATAAAGGAACTTGTAAAACAGATACTTAAAGTAACTGGAAAAAATCCTGAAGTTATATTTGATATCTCAAAACCTACTGGTCAACCAAGAAGAAATTGTGATATTACAAAAGCAAAGCAATTAGGATTTGAGGCAATTGTTCCTTTGGAAGAAGGGCTTAAAAAAACTGTTGCATGGTACCTAAAATGGATGAAAAAATAAAGGGGACTTTAGTTATACTAACATATAATGAAATAGAAGGACTAAAAGCACTTTTTAATAAAATTCCTATAAATCAAATTGATGAAGTTTTCGCAATTGATCCTGGCTCAACAGATGGCACATTAAATTTCCTTAAAAAAAATGGGATTAAAGTTATAATCCAAAAAATAAAGGGGAGAGGTGAAGCCTTTAGAATCGGGATAAAAAGCGCTAAACATGAAAATATTGTTTTTTTTAGCCCAGATGGGAATGAAGATCCTAATGATATTATAAAAATTTTTAGATTTTTGAAAGAAAATTACGATATGGTTATAGCATCAAGATTCATGAAAGATTCTCGAGCTGATGATGAAAATGAATTTCTAGCAATAAGGTCTTTTGGTAACAAAACATTTACCAAGATTGCAAATTTACTATGGGGAGGGAAACTTCACGATTCGATTAATGGATTTAGAGGCATTAAAAAAAATAAATTTGCTATAATGCAAGCTGATGCTCATGGATTTGGCATTGAATACCAAATGTCAATCCGTGCAAAAAAAATGAAATTGAAAATAAAAGAATTTCCAACTTTTGAAGGTGATAGAATCGGCGGTCAAAGTACTGCCCATACCTTTAAGACAGGATTGCTTTTTATAAAACTTATACTCTCAGAATTATGGAAAGGTAAAAGCTTTAAATAATAGTATAAATTTCCATATGACATACTTCACACACTAAAGTGTGTAGTTTCTCGGACTTAGCTTGGACAAATATTATTTATCCTCACTACCGATGGCATAGCCACTATGCAACTACTCCTTGACAAAAAGCCTTGGAGATACTTTTTCAAGATATTTGCCTCGCTTACTCTTGCAAACCTTATTCCTGCTTGAACTGCTTTGAATTCAAGCATCTGAGTAAACTTTGATATTGTTTTTTTCATCTTGTTTTATCCAAC
>JAYEMU010000017.1:0-5155 GCA_034718475.1 Nanobdellota archaeon | reverse complement strand
ATGGCATTATTTAATTTATTGACTGAAGTTGATATAAGTTACAAAACAGTTGAAAGATTGTATTCAGATGAAGAAGTAATTATGGTTCTGAATAATATTCATATGATAATCTTAAGAAGAAAAAATAATAAATGTAGATAAACCTGAAAGTATTAGAAAAGAAATAAAAAGAGTGGCTAAAAGCAAATATGCAACATTTAAAGATAAAGAAAATTTACGTAAATTAAACAAAAAAATAAGAAAAGAAGATTTTTATTTCAAGAAAGCAGTTTTGATAGGAGTAATTATTGGGATTATTTCAGGGATTATTGCGGGTATTATTATACATTTATTTGCTAAATTATGCTAAAAAATTTTTCTAAAAATTCTATCAAAGAAAAATGTCTTAGATTTATATATTTTATTAATTCCTTTTAGGAATCATCTTAATTGCTTCATTAAGAGTTTCATTAGATAATTCAGGAAAAATATCTTTAATCCTTTTCATAATCCCTGCAAAATCCCAATATTCAATACAGTTACACCCATTTTCAACCCTATTTCTAAAATGCTTATGCCATTCTACATCTTTTAAGTTAATTACAAAAAAATAAGGGTCGTGGGGATGAACTACTATAAAATAAGCATTATCCCAATATTCCAGATAATTTTTAATCCGACCATAGCGAAATCCAAACAATAATTTTTGAGGTTCACGATTGTCCAAATATGAACGATATTTTACATCAATAAGGAGGATTTGGCTATTTTTTTCATTTATAGCAATAAAATCAGGCATACTCCTAATACTCTTACTTATTTCCCCATTATTATTTCTTATATTTTTCCTAAGTTCTTCAATATGGTTTTCCATCCCATATTTAATACATTTCCAGTTAGGTGTAGAATTAATAAGGAATTCAACAATATTTTCAGCCATATTGCCAATTGCCTTATTTTTATCCCAATTTCCATCAGCCATAAACCAATAAATAGGTATAACCTATATTTAAATTTGTTTATCTTTTATCAATTTTAGTTTTATAATAATTTGTCCACCTATAGTCTATGCCTAAACTATCTTTTATTTTTTCAGAAGTTGAAATTTCAAATAGTCCTTCAGCTAAAGCAAGATCATTTACTGCTTTTTGCCATTTGAGATGGCTGATAATACTTGAACCTTCTTTAACAGCCTTTGATTTAAGCAATTCTTTATATTGTTTTTCAACTTCTTTGGCTTGGAGCATACTTAATCATCTCCCATGAACGGATTAGATTATAGAATGGATAAGAATTATATAAGATTTGCTTATTTTTTACTATATGTTTTACAACTGTTTCTTCTTTTGATAATAAGCTTTCTTGAAATTCTTCAATAGGGATAACTTGTATTTCTATATTTTTTATATGTGGAAATTTAGATTTTACTTTTTCTAATTCTCTTCTTTTATCTTTTTGTGAAATTATGAAAATATCCCAATCTGAATCTTTTTTTGCTTTTCCAGATACTTGACTGCCGAAAATTCCAATGCAAGATAAAGGATCTATATCTATCACTTCCTTGACAATTTGATTTAAATTTGTATTTTTTAGCTTTTTACTTGCCATTACATCTACGAAACTAATCAGTTTTATTGTGTCTAAGTTTTGGATGTTTAATGAGATATTATTTGCCTGACCACTTTTTGTTGCTGATAAGATTTTATCATCTACGAGTTTTTTTATTCTTTTGAAAGCATTTGAATAGTTAATCTTTAATAGTTGGGTTATTTGTCTGATTGAGTAAGAGGCGGAATAGTTCCTACTAAACAAAGTCAGGATTTGCATATCAATTTGAGTTATATTTTCTAACATATAATATTATATTATCAAACATATATATAAGTCTTTTGGTTTCTCGTGACATTAAAGTTTACATAAAATTTATAAACAAAACTAGAATTATAAAGTAAAAACAACAATCGGAGGATGAAACTTAATGGAACTAAGACAAAAAATCGGAACAGGCTTAATGGCTGTTTTAATGAGTATTGGAGTGGGATCTGGATGTATGACAAGTGTAGACACTGCTAAAATGGCAAGGCAATCTAATTTAGGGGTGCTAAGAAGGCTAACGAGAAAATATAGCGGTTTTGAAAGGGCCCATATAAATTTATGTACCAGACAAAAATGCGATGCTAAAACTAATGAATATCTTTGCAACAAGCTTGATTGGTACAGCTTTAGGTTAGGGCAGTTGGCAAAAGATCCAGCTACCGGGGTAACTAGAGAAGACGAATTCAGCAGGAGAGTATTGCGCCGTAAAAAAGGTCTGGATAATTATATATCAAAACATTGCAAGTAAGAAAGAAAAGAAAAAATGAAAATAAGAAACATTTTAGTAGCTGTAGCATTTGGGAAACTGTCAAACTTAGGTTATAAGCAACAGTTCCCATTTTGATTTTTTTTGCTTTGAAATCGCCAAATTATAAGCCTTTTGAGATTGAAAAATGCTATTATCTATTTAATTTACGTTTAAGTATTTTATATTCTTTGATAATCAATTCAATCATAGGTTTCATATCACCATGATTTTGATATTTCTGTAAAGCTGCATAATATTCCCTTCTATTCTCTAAGGTTATATTTACAGGCGGCAGATTATGCTTTAAAAGAATATTATTCAATAATAACCTCCCCACTCTGCCATTTCCATCCTGAAAGGGATGAATCACTTCAAATTGGTTATGTACAACAACAGCCAATAAAATAGGAGTATATTTCTTTTTATTTCTGTTATACCAATCAACTAATTCTTCCAACAAACCTTTAATCCTATTTGATGGGGCTCCAGCATGGACAACATTACCTAATCCATCCCTTATAACAACTTCAATCCCTTTTTTTCTATATTTCCCAGCAAATTCCTTTGAATTTTTAAATATAATTTTATGCAACTTTTTAATAAATTCAACAGAGATATGTATTTTAGTTTGCCTTAACTCTTTAATTGATCCAGCAACGCCATAAGTTTCAGAAATCTCAGATTTGGGGGCATCAATAGGCCATTTATCTTTTTCAAGAATATCCTTTACTTCATTATATTTTATAGTGGAACCTTCTATAGCATTGGTATCATATGTGAAAAATTCAGTAAATTTCAGCCAATCCTTTTCGGCAAGGTGACCAATCTTAATTTTCCCCTTTGTTTCTAATGTTTCTAATAATTTAATCTCTTTAGGATTAAGTTCATATTTTAATGGATCTTTTATTTGCTTATAGCTATTGATTTGCTGCTTTAATATCTGTTCTGCTCTTGCTCTTAATTTTTCTAAACTTTTTTTTGATAAATCAATGCCAAGATATCTTCTAATCTTTTTTACTTTTTTTCCCTCTCTAAATGAATGTGCCAGATAATATTTCTTCTTTTTTCCAAGTTTTCTAATCTCTAGGTTCACATAATATATAATGGGTGACTACATATATAAACCTTTTGGTTAAAGGGTGACTACGTTTTTGAATTTTGCAATTGCCCAAATAACATTTTTCTTAAGGATAATTTATGGAAATCCTTTCGATTTTTTCCCAATGGTTGTCAAGAAAGCAATAAGCCTTTATTGTATCTTTTAGAAGTTCTCTTGCCAGTTCTGCTGGAACTGATTGTATTGTTTCATGCGGTTGTACTATTAATACCGGGCTGCTTAATATATGTTTGACTTTGTTTTCCTTGTCCATGATGAGAATATGAGTCGGAACGTCTTTATGGAATTGGGACAATGCTACAGCATAAAGACTTTGAACATGACGATAACCTGAACCGATGCTTGCACCAAAATGCTTTTCTTTCAATTCAGGGATGAAATAAAATTGCACATACCTTGCCATTGCTGAAAGCATCCTTTCTGGTATAGAGGGGTTAAGTTTTTTTCTTTTTTTCTTTTCATTTTTGTTAAGAGGTTTTTCAGAAGGATTTTCATAAAAAACTAATACCGAAAAAGGGTTGGTATTTTTAAGATTCTCAAGTAATTTTAAATAATCATTTTCAGATTCATATCCGCCATGAAATCCCTTAACTGAATCCAATAATTTTTCTAAAGTTTTAGGGATTTTTTTTCTTCTAGTATAATATTTAAAAACCATTTTCTTATATTATATTAGATTCCTTCTTGGGCTTATTAACATTCCGCATCAACTTGCGAGGTAAAGCCCAAGAAGGAATTTTTTCTGCATTTTTATAAGTTTCTAAAAATAATTTTTTCATAAAATTTGAAAATTAAAAGCTTAAATGCCAACTTGATAATTATTACAAAAATAAAAAAAGAGGAATTTTATTCCTCATTATCTGCATTATTTTCTTCAGCAGATTTGTAGAACTTTTTATGCACCAAATAAAATCTAGTCAAGCATCTTAATCGATCAAAATCTTTCTGCTTGGCCTTAAATTCTGTTTGGCACTTTTTTCTATTAAGGCCAAATGCTCTGCCATCATCTGTAAATTTGCAGTTCATATCCTTTTCATTGTTCTTGCTGTCCCTTAGATAAGAATTTATGTTGCCTTGAGGATTTTCAGAACAAATTATCTCTTTTTTCTTGTCATCTTGAACATATGCACATGACTTTATACGCTTTCCCACTTCAGCATGCCTATAACCAATCAATGCATCCTTATATTTCATCTTTATAATAAATCCATTATTTGTAGGACCCATTACAAACCTAACTTTGTCTTTATAACTGCATTTCTTGTATACTAAATCTGAAGGGCCACCACCACTCATATTTCCCCATCTAGTGATACAGGAAGATACACCTGCACAAGAAAGCCCTAGTAGGGCAACTATGCCTAAATCTTTTAATTTTTGTCTAAATTCCATTTTATTACCAGAATTAAACCAGCATTAATAAATCTTATGCAGAATTGTACGTAGAAAGTCAGGTCAGCTAAGTTTGCATAGATTGAGGCATTACATCTTCAGAGGATACCCTTGAGTATGTAAATTATAGCATTCATGAAATTTTTTCCTAGCAGACTTTCTACTTACGCAGAATTAAGCATGACATACTCCACATACTAAAGTGTGTAGTTTCTCGGACTTAGCTTGGACAAATATTATTTATCCTCACTACCGATGGCATAGCCACTATGCAACTACTCCTTGACAAAAAGCCTTGGAGATACTTTTTCAAGATATTTGCA
>JAYEMU010000016.1:0-5229 GCA_034718475.1 Nanobdellota archaeon | reverse complement strand
CTTTTTTACCACAGCCGGTTGCCAGATATTTTCCATCAGGGCTGAAGTTTACTCCCCTAACCCTACCATGATGTTCAAGTTCAATCAATTCTGTTAATTTTTCCTTATTATAATCCACCCCTAAAATTCTTGCTGTTCCATCAGCACAGCCAGTTGCCAGATATTTTCCATCAGGGCTGAAGCTTACTCCATATATATCATTACACCATTCACAAACAATGTCATCCATTGAAATAATCTTTCTTGAAAATGGCTTCTTTGGCATTGATTTTTTCTTCTGAACTTCTTTTTCATATTCATGAGTTAAACCCTGCATAATTGTATTAAGATTATTATTAGAAGGCAAACTAGGATTCTCTGGTAGCCCAAACCCGCTAAAATCCCAAACCCCTAGTTCTGGATGAACCCTTTTATGGTCTTCCATAGAAATACAACCACGGGGCAAATCAGACTTTTTCATTTTGTGAAAGAATTACAGGGTTGTTTATAAAAGTATTGATTCTTCGTACGTAGAAAGTCAGGCCACAAAAATTATTACGGATAAGGATATTTTGTATTCAAGACTGCCTATTAGCAATACAGATTAGGTGTTCCATACAATAATTAAAAGGTAGACTTTCTACTTATGATTTAGAAATTCATGTGTTATTTTCGAGGTTGTCACCTTATTTTACAATAATGTCCAGAACCAAATCCTAACAATCTTGATTTCGGGCTCTATCTCAGGAGTTCCTGCAATAATAACATCATCACTATATACAGATGCATCCAAAGGGGGGTTCTCTGCCAAGCAAGTTGTTTCATCACAGATTTTAAATTCATAGCCATAGCCTGGAGGCAAATTATTTATCACTAAATTTGTTATTGAATCATTTGCTGCTTGAAAATCATTGTCTGAATTTAATATTTTATCCCTATATGTATCATCATTTTCTAAAGTTTCAGTTATATAATCAAATGAATTTTCTACTGTGAAAGGAGTTTCATGGGGATTATGCATTTCACTAGGCGTGACGCCAAATGTAAATAATAAAATTGCCACTATGGAAATTACAGCTTCCAATGTTTTTAGATATCCTCTTTTATTCATCATTACCAGATCCTTAAATTAATTCTTGCCTGCCGCCTTTCTCCATTATCATCTAATAATGAAACAACCAGTTCCTTTACAAAAATGCTTGACTGCTCATAAGGCTCAACAAAATCTTCACAGAAACTCTGTAATGGCAAATCACCATAACCCAATGGAATAAATTCGCCAGGCTTTGCAACAACAAAGCTTATATTAAAGTCCTTATTTTGAGGATAGCCCCAATCTGCTTTTAATTGCTTATATCCTTCTTCACAGCCAGATTCCAAAGCTTGCTGAGTATTATAAATATCCCTTTCTGTTGTTCCGAATGAGATGTCTGCATCTGCAAGAGATTTGCCTTCATCATAAGACAATGAACCAGCATAAAATCCTGGAGCATAAAATAAATAAAACAAAAACTTCTCTCCTATTTCACCAGCAGGAAAATCATAATTAAAAGCCAAATCTGCTTCGCCATCTACACCAACTTCTATGTCCCTTCCCAATTCATTGCCTGAAGAATCTGTTATCATGAAATCTTCATTCCCACCTGCATCAAACGGCGTGATAATATTCTGCAGTTTTATGCCATTGAAATCACTATGCACTTTTTTTGTGTATTCCACAATCAAAGGGGTTTTTTCGTGCTCAACCTGAATATCCTGTTTAATATTCGTTTCAATAATATTAATGAGATTATCTTCACGAAAAACCTTTTGCACTCCTGGCTGAACAAAAATAAACATGGAAAGGATATATACTACAAAGATTCCCATACTAACAGCCCAGTCAACATGTGTTGCACCTTTTTTATCCATCAAATCCCACCTTTTATTGTTGTTATAATTAAAGCACCCAAAGTTATTAAAATTAACGAATGAATCAAGCCCTGCTTAATGCTGCCTTCAGAGAATTTTCCTATCATTATCCCTGCAAAAAAACCCTGAATCATTATCAAGCCAAAAAAAACAGCATCTAAATTTACCGGGGCTGCCCCAGCTGCTGCACCCATTGCTCCGCCTAAAAGATTTATGCCTCCTGCAGAAGCGCCGCCAGCACTCATCTCTGTCAATTTAGGAAACAATTTCAACTGCAGAACAAGCATTATTGCAATGAATACAAAATATACAATATAACCCTGGACTATCTGGGAATATGTGCTGGACTTCCTTTCTTCCTTAAGCTTCTTTACTGAAACCAAAGAACCAGTTACAGATTCAAGAACATTCTGAATATCGCCGCCAGATGCTTCTGCTTCAATAACAATGGTTATTGAACGCTTTATTGTATTGTTGCCTGTATCTTTGGAAAATGTCATTAAAGCCTGATGGATGGGGATGCCCAGCCTTATTTGATTGGCCAGTTTTTTTAAATAAGGATTTAAATCCCCGTAATCTTTTTTTGATGCCTGAAGAATAGATGAAGGGATGGATATGCCGGATTTTACCGCACTGCCCATATTCCTTACAAAATCTAAAAATTTTACAGCAATCCTTTTTTGGCGTTTTATTTCATTAAGGTAATCATACCAGAAGTGAGACCACCCGATAGACAGCCCTATGATAAACAAAGGATAAAACCATCTTACTGTTGGACCGATAGGCTCCTTAAAGCTAAAAAAGAGAAAAAAATCTCCTGTTAAAATCATCAGGCCTATGAAGATTCCTATAAAATATATTTTTCTGAATTTTAATCTCATTTTGGGGCCACCATATTTAGGAAAACTAAAAATCCTAGGTTCAATGCAGGAATTACACCGTAAGTGCCGACTTTTGCTATGGTGCCTACAGATAATCCGGCAATTGTCCCTCCAAGGGTTTGTATTATAGCTAATGTAACAAAAAATAACAAGGGGGCGGCAATCAAGACAGCAGTATAAATATCTGAATATGTTGCAATTGACTGAACAGCCATTTTTCTCTCAAGCCTATAAGTTGTCATTGCTTCATCTGCCATTGCCTCTAAAAAATCTTTCATATCACCGCCAGATTCAATGTTTGCTATAATACTATCCAGCATGTCCTTGAATCTTATTGAAGCAGTAGTTTTTGCAACAGCCTTTAAAGCAGTACTTAAATTGTACCCGAATAACGTAACATAATTAACAATCTTTTTAACTTCACCCCTCAAGGCAGGATACTCGCCTGAGAAAAGTATTGTCTTGAACATGGAAATGGGCTTTGCACCAGAGCCAGCCACTGCAGCCATGTGAATTATCATAAAAGGCAAATCATTCTTTATTGCTGTACTCTTCTGCTTTGCAAGGCTGTTTGGATAAAAAAAAGCTATTGCTGCAGCAATTCCTGATGCCAGCAAGCCCAGCAAAATACCCCTTGACAGCTGAATAGTAAAAACCGGATGGTGGAAAAATAAAGCAGCCAAAGGAGACACTAGCATAAAAGCCAATAAGGAAATAAGAAATATCATGCTGACATAAGTTTTTGAAAGAATTTTTAAGCCAGACATCCTCAAAGACTGAAAAAGCGATTTGAAAATCTTGGGAGATGAAGAAATTAACTTTTGGGACAAGCTGCCAAACAAGCGATTTGCAAATCTGCCAAATGCTTTCTGCTCATAAAGCTGATATTCAACCCTTATATCTTTTACTTCTTTATCCTTCTTTCTTCGAAGGTATAATCTTAAAAAATATTTATCAATATTAACCTGCTTCATAAACAATTGCTTGGTTTTGTGGCTAAGCCTTAATAAATTATCTTTGCTTACCTTATCCTGCTTTTTTTTTGCCGGCTCAATCTCACAAAGATTGAATATCATCAAGACTTTATCAGATTCAGTGTTGATAGAATCAAAAAGCTGGTTTATGTAATTGTCATGGGACTTAATCACTTCATCCTTTGATTTGCCCTGCAGGTATTTTTGAACAGACTTATCATAATCTTCTTTTGAAATCTTTTTTTTCCCTAAATCCTTTTCAAGATTGTTTAAGCCTTCTAGAATAAGCAGCTTATTTTTTTTGTAAGTTATGATTTCATCTGCAAGATCTGAAATCCTTTTTGCAATCTGCTTGGGATCATTTTCCAGCATTATATTTTTCCCTCTCTTCTTCTGTTTCCTTTTTAATTTCATCAAGAAGTGTTTTCATATATTTTTTGCTCTTTTCCTTGCCCTTGGGATCCTTGCTGCTATTAAAGGAATAGATTGAATCGATTAAAGACTGTACATTCTGCTTAATGGTTTCCAAGCTCATATTTTTATACCGTATCTTGCAAGCACTTTATCAGGGACTTTATAATATTCATGCACAATTTCCTGGACCTTGGCAAAATCAAAAACTTTCTGCTTATATAATACCATAAGAAGCTGCGTCCTTCTTTTAAATTCCCTAAGTATCTGGTCCCAGTTAAGCCCTGAACGCTTCATGATTTTTTCAAATATTTTGCTTGCAGTCTTAAACTTGAATTTATCATCCACAGGGTCCCAAATGAAGGGGGTATTTGTTGCCACTGTATTTTCCTTGGCACTGACAATCTCTGTTACCTGCCTTAATTTCCTTACATCCTTCCCGTTAACTTTTGCCGGGATCATTATGCAGACTGCATCCAGAGTTTCCACCAAGCTTGCTGAAAGGTTTATCGGAGGAGTGGTCAGCCTGTTGACCATGGTATTGATTGATTCTGCGTGCATTGTTGCATAAGATGGATGGCCTGATGCCATTGCCTGAAAAAGGACGTATGCCTCCTTTCCCCTGATTTCCCCAACAATTATATAATCCGGCCTTTGCCTCAAACTTTCCTTCAGCAAATCAAAAAGTGAAACTTCACCATGCCTTTCTCCTGTAATGGTTGTTGCACCCACGCCCTGCCTTGCTACTGACGGCAGCCAGTTTTCATGCTTTAATTGAAGCTCTCTTGTATCTTCTATGCTTACAACCCTTGAAGCAGGCGGAATGAAAAAAGCCATGCTGTTCATGAAAGATGTCTTGCCTGAACCAGTACCACCAATAATTAAAATATTTGAACGGTTTTCAATCAGCAGCCACAAATAAGCCAAAATCTCTGGCGAAACTGTCTTGAAATCCATCAGCCTTATCGGGGTCCAAGGATCCTTTGTGAATTTTCTGATTGTAAATGTTGGGCCTTTGGATGAAACATCTTCAGTATAAGTTGCATTGACCCTGCTGCCACCAGGCAAAACAC
>JAYEMU010000015.1:0-5252 GCA_034718475.1 Nanobdellota archaeon | reverse complement strand
ATAAGATTTGTATCCCATACTATCCGCAAGAAACAACAGGTAAAGCATTGAAATAGAATCAAGATGCTCCGGCCGAGATTTGAACTCGGGTCTTCGCCTCGAGAGGGCGAAATGATTGACCGAACTACACTACCGGAGCCCAGGTTTAATTGTATCAATATTATTTATAAAGCTTTTTGTGCAATTCTTTGCATTTTCTTAAAATTTCAGCGAACTTTTCAATAGTTATTGCTTGATTAGCGTCACATTTCGGAATATCTTCTTCATTGGCCTTGACTTCTATCATAAAACCTTTAGCTCCAGCTGCAATTCCAGAATAAGCTAAATATTCTACTAATGAAGATTTGCCGGCGGCATGGCTTGGGTCAACAATTATATCATAAGAATCCTTTAAGTCTGCAATAAGCGAAACATCTAAAGTAAATCTGTCATATTCGCCGTTGGAAAAAGTCCTTATGCCCCTTTCGCAGATGTAAAGCCTACCAATATGCCCATACTGCTTCAAATACCTTATTGAGCCAAGCAATTCTTTTTTTGTTGCGCTCATGCCCCTTTTGAGCAAAACATCCTTATTTGAAGCTTTTTTTCCAATCTTTTTTAAGAGGTCATAATTGTGCATATTCCTGCTGCCTATCTGAAGGATGTCAGCGTATTGCATTACTAATTCAATTTCTTCAGGGCCCATAACTTCAGTAACTATTTTCATGCCTGTTTTTTCCTTTACTTCTTTGAGAATCTTTAAGCCTTTTTCCCCCAAGCCTTGAAATGATTCTGGTTCGGTTCTTGGCTTAAATGCACCGCCTCTTAAATACTCGATACCCAAGGATTTTAATTTTTTTGCAATGCTTAAAGTTTTTTCCAAAGTTTCTATAGTACAAGGTCCTGCAATCAACATTAAATCTTTCATAGGTTTGGCAAATCGCCTTAATTTAAAAACTTAACGATTACTGAAAGTTTTATTAATGCAAAGCATTACTTTTTCTCTTATGGATAAAAAAAGAAGATTCTATATACAGAAACATGATGCAACAAACCTGCATTATGATTTTCGATTGGAAATGGGCAAGACTTTAAAGTCCTGGGCAGTACCGAAGGGCCCGTCATTAAATCCTAAAGTGAAAAGGCTGGCTATTGAAACTGCAGACCATGACTTGAAATATGGCAATTTTGAAGGCGTAATACCTGAAGGTAATTATGGCGCTGGAACAGTAATGCTTTGGGACCGAGGCATCTATAAAAATGAGTCTGATTTTGAGATGAAAAAAGCCTATAGGAAAGGGGAATTAAAATTCCATTTATACGGCAAGAAATTGAAAGGAAGCTTTGCTTTAATTAAGACAAAAAGGGAAAAACAATGGCTCCTGATAAAAGCAAAGGATGAGTTTGCTGATACAACTAAAGACATACTTAAAGCAAACACTAAATCAGTAAAATCTGGATTAAATCTCAAGGAAATAAAAGCAAAATAAAAAAGCGTAACATTTATATACTACTGGATAAAAATCTATGAATAAGACATAAAATGGGAAGAATAAAAACTACGCAGATTAAAAGGGCTGGAAAGAAGCTTATGGAATTATATGGCGATAAATTTAAAGAAGACTTTGAACAGAATAAAAAAATTGTTACAGAGGTTGCAACAATCCCTTCTAAAAAATTAAGGAATGTTGTAGCTGGCTATTTGACTAGATTAGTAAGAAAACATAAATAAAGGAGGAATAACAAATGGTTGAAGAAAAGCAAATGGCTGCAGGAGACCACACTATTTTTGTTGGCGGAAAAGCATTTATGAATTATGTTACAGCTGTAGTAATGCAGTTCACGACACAAGGGGCAGAAGAAGTAGTTATTAAAGCAAGAGGCAAATTTATATCTAAAGCAGTAGACATAGCAGAAGTTTCTTCGAAAAGATTTTTAGAAAATAAAATAGAAATAGATAACATTAAAATCAATAGCGAAGAATTTGAAAATAAAGAAGGTAAAAGGGTAAGAGTATCCATCATTGAAATATTTTTGAAAAAGAAATAATTTTTTTACTCAAAATATTTATAAACCTTTAAAACAGTAGTTTAATAGATGCTAGATTTAGCAATATTAAACGGGATAAATGGAGGTTTGATGTTTGATATAGGATTGCTTATAATCCTAGCTACTGTTTTTGCTTACCTTGCCAAACTTACAAGGCAGCCATTAATCCCAGCTTATGTTATAGCTGGAATTGTTTTGGGACCAATTGGCCTTGGAATAATTAAAGATATGCATTTTATCCAGGTGCTTTCTGATATAGGGATTGTTTTTTTATTGTTTATAGTCGGCCTTGAAATAGATCTAAAAAAATTAAAAGAAGTTGGATTTGTTAGCGGGGTTGGCGGCATCGTTCAGGTGGTTTTAACTTTCTTTTTAGGTTATGTCATTGCTAATGCATTAGGGTTTAATAATATAAATTCTATTTATACAGGTTTGATTCTTGCTTTTTCAAGTACTTTAGTTGTAATAAAATTGTTGTCAGATAGAGAAGAAGTGGCAACATTGCATGGAAGGCTTATGGTTGGTTTTCTTTTGATTCAGGATATTTTAGTTATATTTGCATTATCATTTCTGTCACAATTTGGTTCTTTTAATTATTTGGTTTTAATTAAGATTTTAGCAGGGGCATTGATATTGTTTGGGCTTGCTGCATTATTTAATAAATATATTGTGCATAGGATATTTAGATTTGCAGCCAAATCAGAAGAGCTCATGTTCCTGCTGGCCATCACTACTTGCTTTTTATTTGTTGCGATATCTAACATTTTTGGTTTTTCAATTGCAATTGGTGCTTTTATAGGCGGCGTGGTTTTGGCGAATCTGCCATACCATTATAATATCATTGGCAGAGTGCTGCCTTTGAAGGATTTTTTTTCTACTATCTTTTTTGTATCATTAGGAATGCAGTTAGCCTTATTTAATCTTCATAATCTAATGAAACCATTTCTTATTTTTTTAGGAGTTGTGATAATCCTTAAGCCAATAATTATAATTTTAATCTTAAGCATGTTTGGGTATGGAAGGAGAATTTCCTTTATAGCAGGGATTGGGCTTGCTCAAATAAGTGAATTTGCTTTAATTTTAATTGTAGAAGGAAAGAATATCCTGAATCCGGATATCTTTACGTTGACAATCTTGCTGGCTGTGTTTACCATAACTATCACTTCTTACCTATTAAAGTATGATGAAAAAATTTATAATGCTCTTGCCCCAGTATTGGGATTTTTAGATAAACTTTCCTTGAAGCATCAGAAATTATCTTATGCAGGAAAAAGTTCGTCTAAAGTAGTGATATTGATTGGTTGCCATAGGATGGGTTCCATAATCTTAAAGACATTCGATAAAATACAAAAGAAAGTGCAGATTGTAGATTCAAATCCAGATATTATTCAAAATCTAATTATGAAAAAACTGCCTTGTTTATATGGGGACATTACTAATTTAGAGATTTTGAAACAGCTAAATTTTAAAAAAGCAAAAATTATAATTTCAACTATCCCCTCAGAAGATAATAATCTAATTCTACTTTCTTATGCAAAAAATCAGAATCCCGATATTAAAGTGATTTTAACTGCACGGCATTTGCATCAGGCTTTAAATTTGTATGAGGCAGGAGCAGATTATGTCATAGTTCCGCCAATTATGAGCGGTGAAAGAATGGCTGTAATTATTAATGGTTTGATAAGCAAAGGCAAGGATTTAACCAAGTTAAAAAATATTCATCTTAAACATCTTTTAGAAATGAATGCAGATGGCTAAATATAAAATATTGGGAATTTAAAAAATACTTTTTGGGCTTTTTCTTTAGGAGATGTAAATTCCTCTAATTCTTCATTGAAATAACTTTCTTCAAGATAAAGTAAATTGACTTTGTTAAATTGATTCAAGAAGCTGGCCAATATTTTAGTGAAAGAACTTATGCAAATTTCTCCATTGGTATAATTTGCTTCTGAATCTTTTTGACTGCTTCCTAAAAAGATTGTTTGTTTATCAAGGTCCCTGCAAAAGCTTTCAGCATAACAACAATCGATGATTATTGCTTTTTTTCCTTTAATTTTGTTAAAAATTTTATAAAATTCATTTGTTTCCAAGGGATTTAGATAGGTATCAAGCGCTCCATTCAATCCATGACCTGTATAATAAAAGATTGTCGTATCTTTGTTAGAGGATTGCCTCACCATTTCTTCCAATGTTGAAAGTATATTTTCAGGAGAGGAATTTTTATCAATTAATTCCTGAATATTCTCTTCTCCAAATCCTTTGTATTTTAACATTCCACGTATGGCGTGCACATCATCAATTGTTTCTATCAATAAATCTTTATCTTTACTTTTATTTCCGATTAATAATGCTTTTTTATTTTTATTAACATTAATAATAGTTTCATTTATGAGAAATTTAAATTCTTTTTTATAAAAAGAAAAGTTCCTGCCGTGTTTTAATTTGATTTTCTGATAATCTTTTTTGGAGGGATGCTCTAAATCGAAAGGGATGGCATAATTAGGGTATAATAAACCATAAGGGCTTATTCTAGAATAATTTATTATTAAAGGAGTATAAACTTCTGATTTGTCGATTAGTGGATGGGAAAAATTGTTTAAATCCCAAATATCATTGATAACAAGGTAATTTCTGTCTAAAGGAAAAAAAATATGCTCATAACATAAATATTTAATTTTATGCATATTAATATTTAGGATTTATAGCTATTTAATATTAACTTTTTAGTTAAAAGCTTCCCAAATTCTAGAATCTAGCCTAAAAATAACTTTATTTTTGTAATTTTGTGAATCAAAATCATGGATAATTATTTCCAAACAGCTTTTTTTAGCTTCTTTATCATTAGAAATAGCTGTTTTAATTTTTATTCGTCTTTGGGAAAGGGGTTTATCTTTAACCTTGGTATAAATAGATCTAAATAAAAAATATTTTTCCCCATCATTATTGAATTCTATACAAATTGGAATAAAATAGCTTTCATCTTCCCAATCCAAATTGAAATATTTTTGTGGATTTTTATTATTATGGGGGTAATAGTTATGCAAACAAGCATAATATCCATTATTTTTTTCTAAAATCAAAAGATAATTCCAAAACATTATTTTAAATAATTTCTGGGGAATATTTAAATCTTATGGAACCCAAAACTTTTGCATTTTTCTGTTTTCTAAAGAGCCTAAATTGCTTGTTTTCAATGGATAGGAAGCTTGTAATAGCAAAATTTG
>JAYEMU010000014.1:0-19476 GCA_034718475.1 Nanobdellota archaeon | reverse complement strand
AATGTAATATAAAGGCTTTAGAAATAGCCCAAGATGTTAATTTGCCTCCTCATATAAGATTACCTTTATTACAAGCAAAAAAATAAAAATTTTCTTTTTATTCATTTATTATTCATTTATTATTCACTTCTAAAACCTAAATTTATATAAATTGGGATTTATTTCTCATATTGGGGGTACGAATGGTCAAAAAAGTAATTGATAACCAGATAAAAGATTCATTTTTGCGTGTTAAGCATCATATTCTGTTGTTAGAAGCTGAAATAAAGGCAAATAGAGAGTTTATTATAAAACAACATAAACAAATATTATTTCTTTTAGAGAGGATAAAAGAGTTTAAAACCTCTGAAAAAGCCGAATTTAAGCAGAAAAAGCAAAGTTCCAGTGGAAATGAAGGGGTTTATTCATTCATTCATTCATTTGATATTCATTCATTCAATAATCATTCAGATACTAGTTTCAAACCCAAATCTAAAGAATTTGATAACCAAACTAAAGAATCAATTAAAAATAGTAATTTAGAAGAAAATTCTTTAGAAAATATAAATTTAATAAATATTAAATCCAAAGAAGTATGTAAAAAATCCTTTAAAAAAGCTAATTTTGGTCAATTTCAAGGTTTAAAAATGGAAATTGAATCTCTATTTGAAAGATTATCAAAGCAAGAATTAATGACTTTTTTGACTATTTATCAATTAGAAGAAGAAGTGAATCATGTTTCTTATATTAATATTGCTCAAAAGTTAAATTTATCAGCTGGTTGTATAAGAACATACGTAAGTTCTCTTTTACATAAAGGAGTTCCTATTAAAAAATTAAAGTATAATAATAGGCTCATATTCCTTAAAATTTCTCCAGATTTTAGGAAACTTAATCTAAAAAAACAGTTAATGGCTTTATATTATCGTACAGATCCCTTGCAACCAACCTTGCACGAATCATTTAGCTAACCCTCACTTTTGATAAGTTTTTTTAAATTCACATAATTAATTATTAAACGTTAGCAGAAGCGTCTATAGACGTCTCCGACGCGTCTATTAACGCGTTAATAGACGTCTCCGACGTTTCGTTAAACAATTATTTAAACAGATATTAGGAAATGCTTTTAATTTTTTTGAAGAAGTTATTAGATTTATTGATTATTTTTTTATGAGTTTTATTATTTTGCAGTTTCAAATTTTTGTAAATATATTTTATTGTTTTTAGAAATAATGTTTTCTAATTGCTACATTATGAAAAATATATTATAATTACAAAAGATTATTAGAGTCTTAAGAGATAATATAATTTATGGTGACCTTGGAAGAAAAATTAAAAAAAAATCGTGAAGATGAAAGACTCATTTTGAAAAGAATTGATAAAAGAAATAGCCAACGAAAAATTAAATGTGCTTGCTGTGGCAATTTTTATGAAATAAGAGATCTTCAAGCAATTCAAACGCATTGGTATACACCTCCAAGGGGATGCTCAGAAGGAGATTATTGGAGTGAGGGTGAATTACAGTTTGTTTGTCCTGAAACTAGGATTATTAACAGGTTATTGTTTGATACTTATGATATTCCTAAGGAAGAAAGACGAATCTATGAAAATAATCCAAGTGAACAATTTAAAAGGCATTATAAGAAACTTTTTAAGGAAGTTCTAGATGTTCATACGGAAAATAATTTTTATACTAAAGACAATTCCAATAATTTTGAGAATAATGATTATGTAGATAAACACCGTACAAAGTTTGGCCTAGTAAAGAAAAGAAAAAGTAGTTAATTTTTTTCTCACAATATAGCCCTCATCTATTCAAACTTAGTTGATATAACTTTCTACTTAGAAATTACCAAAAAATTTAATAATCTGTTTATTTTCTAAATTTATATGTTTAGTTGGTTATTCAAAAAAAAGAGGGAAGATATAAATCATCTTCATTCTAAAATTAATCATGGTTTCCAAAGTGTTTGGAACGACATGACTCATGTTGGAAAATGGATAGAACATTTTAAAGATAAACATGGAGATAATGAAAAGATGTTCCATTTGATAAATAGAAGATTAACAAGGATAGAATCTTCTTTAGAAGAATTTGATAAACAAACAAAGAATTTAGATAAAATTTCAGATGAAATAAAAGAAGGGTCATTTGACGAAATGGAAATATCTTCTTGGGATTCTTTGACAAATACTCTGCAAAAAATTTGTTGGCAATTAGCTGCAATACAAAAAGAATTACCAAATCAATGGGTAAGCTTAAAATATTTGGCTCAAGAAATGTATCCTGACAAACAATATAATCGGGTAAGGTCTACCCTTTCTCAATATATCTCAAGTTTAGAAGAATTGGGATATGTTAAAAGGACAAGAAAAGGGAAACAAGCCTATATATTATCAACTACTAAAAACCCTTGTTTTAAAAAATCCAAGAAATCCCAAGCAAAGATAAAAATCAAACAAAAGAAATAATCATTTTTTAAATAGGATTAAACAATTACAAAGTGATTTTTACCTAACCTATTTCATTTTTGTTATAGAAACATTTATATAAGAAAAAAGAACTATTTTAAAATATGCCAAGTCATACAATTGATGAGATTTCTGAAATAGCCGGAGAGAGATTGACTAATAATTTGTATAGGCTATTTGTTGATGAAAATCATATCATAGAATGGTTTTATAGACCTTTGGGCAAATATTATGATGGGAAAAGCCCTTCTGAATTATTAGAGGAAGGAGGGGAAAAATGCAAGGAATTGGAAGATTCCATAGATGCTCTTGTTTCTGGCAGTTACTGGGTGACTAGGTCTGAAATTAAAAAAGATAATAAATGTGATTAGTTCTGATTCAATTATTAAATTATAGATATTTTCCTGAAATATTTAAATAGTAAGTAATAAGTCTACTCTGAAAATGACAAAATGTTTTAAGCATTTTAATAAACTATCTAATTAATGAATAAAATCAATTAGCGATTTTTGACCGGACATATTACATACTTTAAATACAAAATTTTTTAAAAAATTAATAATAAAAAAAGATGGAATAAAATCCTATCAAAACCTAAAAGTTTTAAGCAAAAAGGAAAAATATATAAGGTCATTCCAATAAGGTATTTATTATATTCCATGAAGGGAACCCTTCCCAGAAAGGATTTAACTATTATATATGAGGCATATAGACCAAATGGGCAAAAAAGTAGGTGCATATATCAGGGTTTCTACAGAAGAGCAGGCTAAAGAGGGCATTTCTATTAGTGCGCAGATTCAAAGGTGTACAGATTTTTGTAAAGCAAGGGGATGGGAGATGCCCAAGCTGTATACTGATGCAGGTTTATCTGCTGGCTCTATGAAGAGGCAGGCTTTACAGCAGTTGCTGGATGATGCCAAGGCAAAAAAATTTGAAATTTTGTTAGTTTATAAAATAGATAGATTTTCAAGAAATCTTAAGGATCTTATTTTTATTTTAGAAGATCTAAAAAAACAGGGAATAAATTTTACATCAGTAACAGAACAGATTGATACAACAACAGCTATGGGGGAAGCATTCTTTCAAATAATTGGAGTTTTTGCACAATTAGAAAGGGGGATGGTTAAGGAAAGGGTAAAGATGGCATTTGACAAAAAAATAAGTTCTGGGGAGATTCTTAATAGGCCACCTTTTGGATATAAATACAAGAATAGAAAATTGGTTATAAGCAAAGAAGAATCAATCAAAGTAAAGGAAATTTTTGAAATGTGGATTGCAGGGGTTCATTATAAGGAGATAGCTGCCAATTTTCAAATTCCGGTTTCTACGCTTTATGAAATTATCAAAAATCCTACCTATTTGGGCAAGGTAAAGTACAAAGGCAGACTTTTTAATGGCATCCATAAACCAATTATCAATAAAGATATTTTTAAGGCAATACAAGAAAAATTAAAGAAATAATAAAAAACTTAATAAATTACTAATAGATTACTACTTGTTATGGTAGCATTATTCAATAGAAAAACAAGAGATTGGCGAGAGGATGATTATATTCTTTTAGAAGATTTAAAGAATGATCCTTTAAAAGAAGAAAAGCCCATTATAGAAGAGAATAAGGAAAAATCAGAATCAGTCAAGGAAAGGCTCGAGAGGATATATAAGGCAGATAGGGGTTTTAATTCAGATGTAAAAAGTAAGTTGGAGAAGTTAAAAAATGTGCCAAATACTCAGCCTAAACCAATATTAGGGCCAAAAGAAGAGAAAAAGGCAAGTCCTTCATTGAAAAAAATTGAACAAGCAATAAGGGATATTGAAAATATTAAAAATAAAATGCATGGCAGCAATACCTATTTAAGCTTATTTTATGATCTGAAAAAAGCAGAAAAGAATTTTTTAAAAGTTTTGGATTTGGCCAATGAAGAAGATATTGAATTCCCTGATTTTTTAAAGAAAAAGATTGATGAAATAAAATCAAAGGTAAGGTTAATTAAATAGGGCTTTGTAGAGGTTTATTTAAAGATATCTTTGAACATCTTTAAAAAGTTTTTACGAAAAATTTTGTATTCTTTTTTACCTTCTTCCGTTAATTTATAAACTTTTTTTCTCCCATTTTTTTTACGGGAAACAAGCTTTTTACGGCGCAGGTATTTGAGGGCAGGATAGATAGTTCCAGGGGTGAGTTTGGAACCTTTTTTCTTCCCTATTATTTTCGCTAATTCATCCCCACAAAGCCCTTTTTTCCTCAATTCATGTAGGATTTGGAATGTAAGAAAACCCTTTATTAAAAGATGATTGGTCTGCTTATTTTTTTTCATTTTTGCTTAAATATTTTAAGCAGTTTTAGATTTATAAATATTTATATTGGAAATACTATATATTGGAGAACATATATATCTGATAACCAATAGATTGGAAAACCTATATATTGTTTAACCAATATTTAAATTAAAATAAATAATTTAGTTTTTGCTTAAAACTTTTAGGCAGTAAAATGACCCTGAATTGCTGCAATTTTAGTAGGAATTTCAGCAATAGATCCAATAAATATTGTAAATAGTTTTAAATGCCAAAATAATAAATTTTAAATATTTGATTGGTATTTTTAAAGTATATAAAAGAGGAAAAATGTATATATATAGTATTATTGTTTCATTGTTTGCTTTATTGTTTGCTGTATTTCTTGTTTTTATAATCCTAAAAAAAGATACTGGTTCTGACAAAATGAAGCAATTAGCCCAGATTATTGAAAGGGGCGCGATGACTTTTTTAAAGAAAGAATATAAGTATCTATCAATTTTTGTTGTTATCATTGCAATATTACTTTATTATTTCATAAATTGGCAAACTACTATTGCATTTATTGCAGGAGCATTTAGCTCTGCATTAGCAGGTTTTATGGGCATGAAAATTGCTACCAAGGCTAATGTAAGGACAGCACAGGCAGCAAAAAAATCAACAGCTTCTGCATTGAGGATAGCTTTTTCTTCAGGAGCAGTAATGGGTTTTTCAGTTGTGGGTTTGGGTTTATTGGGTGTTACAGTATTGTACTGGATTTTTGATAGTGCCACATACATTTTTGGTTTTGCCTTAGGTGCATCTTCAATTGCTTTATTTGCTAGAATTGCAGGCGGGATTTTTACAAAGGCGGCAGATATGGGGGCAGACCTTGTTGGCAAAGTTGAAGAGGGGATTCCCGAAGATGATGCAAGAAATCCTGCAGTTATTGCCGATAATGTTGGTGATAATGTTGGGGATGTTGCAGGCATGGGTGCAGATCTTTTTGAGTCTTATGTTGGTGCGATTATTGCAGCAATTTCATTAGGTTTTATTGCTTTTGGCAAAATAGGGGTAATGTTTCCTTTATATATCTGCTCTTTGGGCATAATTGTTTCAATAATTGGTACTTTTTTTGTTAGAGGCAGCAGAAGCCCCCACCGTTCATTAAGAAATGGCCTTTTAGTTTCAAGTGTTCTTTTATTGATTGGTTCATTTTTTTTGATTAGATATATTTTTGAAAATTTGAATCTATTTTGGGTAGTTTCTTCAGGTTTAATTGCTGGTGTTTTGATAGGTTTAATTACAGAATACTATACCTCTGATGAAAAAAAGCATGCAAAAGCCATAGCCCAATCTTCAATAACAGGTGCTGCTACAAATATAATACAGGGTTTGGCAGTCGGAAAAAGGAGCACGGCTCTTCCAATTTTGATAATTTCAGGAACAATTTTAATATCTTATAATTTTGCAGGCTTATACGGAATTGCAATTGCAGCTGTAGGCATGTTATCAACTTTAGGCATATCATTGGCAATGGATTGTTATGGTCCTGTAGCAGACAATGCTGGAGGCATAGCACAGATGGTCAATCTCAAAAAAGAAGTTAGGGGCAGAACAGATCATTTGGATGCCGCAGGCAACACAACAGCTGCTATTGGCAAAGGTTTTGCTATTGGCAGTGCCGCATTGACAGCCTTGGCATTATTTTCAACATTTGCCGCATCAGCAGAACTTTCGATAATAGATTTATTAAAACCTAATATTCTTGTTGGTTTATTCATTGGAGCAATGATCCCTTATTTATTTTCCTCGATTATTTTGCAGTCTGTAGGTTCGGCAGCATTTAGGATGATTGAAGAAGTAAGGCGCCAATTCAAATCCATCAAGGGGATAATGGAAGGCAATGCCAAGCCGGATTATAATAGATGTATAGATATAAGTGCAAAGGCGGCATTAAAGGAAATGATCCTGCCGACATTATTGGTTTTAGCCGCCCCTTTAATTATTGGTTTTATTTTTGGTGTAGAGGCCTTGGCTGGCATGCTTGTTGGAGCATTGATTTCAGGGGTCTTGCAGGCAATTATGCTTTCAAATGCTGGCGGTGCTTTGGATAATGCAAAAAAGTATATTGAGGCAGGCAACCTGGGCGGAAAAGGTTCTTTGGCCCACAAGGCTGCAATAATTGGAGATACTTTTGGAGATCCAGCAAAAGATACAGTAGGCCCTTCTTTAAACATCTTAATAAAATTAATGTCAACAATTGCTTTGATTTTCCTTCCTTTATTCTTGGCAGTCAAGCCGATTTTTTAAAAGGAATCTAGTCTTTCTATTAAAAGAAATATTTGGCAATTGGATCATTAACTTAGATTTAAATAAGTTTTTTTAAGAAAAATTTATAAATAAATTAGGGATTATATTTCCTAATGCAAAATAGGGGACAAAATAAGATAAAAAAAAGGGGTTTATGGAAAACCATTCTTCTGTCACTATTCTTCGCAACTTCTACATCGTACGCTTACAATGTTAAAGAGTCAGCCATCCAAAAACCCAAAGTTATCCAAAAGGGGAACCTTGAGCGAACACTTAAAAAAGAGGATCAAAAACCTCACACTCTAAAGGCTCAAAAACAAAACCCAGTTACAAAATATGCAATAGTAATAGTTGGCAATTCAAGAGGGGAAAAAGGGGCAGAACTCCAGGATCCAATAGACAAAAACACTTTCTTTTTGAACGGCACCTATGTATACAAGCACTTGCAAGAATTAGGATTCAAGGATAAAAATATGTATTTTTTTTATGATGATGGCCAACCAGATTTCTCTGAAAAATCAAATAGTAGAACAATAAAATATCTTCAGAGGCACAAATTTAAATCTCCAAGAAAAAGTAATATGGCAACGATAAGCAATCTTGACAAGCTGGTAAACAAGCTTTCAAAGAAAGTAGATAGCAATGATGTCTTTGTCTTGGGCATTGGGACCCATGGGAATCCTTCTATTATAGTTATGCGCGATGAGTTATTATATGCCAAATCCCTTGAAGCCATAGCAAAGAAAATCAAGCCAGGCTTTGGTTTACTATTCATTGATTCCTGCCATTCAGGCGCCTATATTCAAAATATAAATCTTGAGGACTATGTTGTGCTATCAGGTACCCAAAAGCATACATATGGCTGGAGTGATAGGGATTTTTCTAGTTATAGGTATTTCTTTCAAAATCTCATGGACCCAGAAAGCGATACAAATGTTGATGGAAAAATTACAATAAGGGAGGCTTTTGAAAGGAGCAATTTAGAAGGCTTGGCGCATATAAAGAGGATAAGGCAATATCTCTTGAAAAAATACAATTGGGGCAGTACTCTTGTTTCACCAGCCGCACAGATAAAATCACTTTCTCCAGTGCAAATGATAAAGGCTGGGAAAAATGTTTCGGACAAATTTTACTTTCATGATTTGGGGCATTTTAGCAGCAAATAAAATATTTTCTTGCCTAACAATATTTTTCAAAAAAATTAATATGCACAATTGCTTTTTCTTTATTCTTGGCAGTCAAGCCGATTTTTTAGCTTCATTCAGAATTAGGTATAAATTTTGTATTCTTTTATTTTTTTCTTGAAGCTCAATCTTTTCTATCCACGAGCCCAAACCATTTCTATTAATTTCCTTTTCAAATTGATAAGGCAGTTCCCATTCCAGGCCTTTAAATTTATAGGAGCCCAAATTTTTGGCATTTTTCAAGCCCAAAACTGCCCATTCTCCATAAAATCCTTTATTTGTAGATTTGGTACTTTCTATGATTTTCCATGCTAAACTTTTAGAAAAAACCCATGCCCCGCTCAAAAAATCCTTATCCTCCTTAAATTTAAATAATTTTGAGATATAGAAGTTAGCAAGCTTTTCAGTTTTATATTGTGTTGGAGGATGTGTCCTAAATGCTTCTTCAGTCCTTTCTAAAAGATTATAATCATAAAATTGTAAATCTTTGACACTCATAAGTTCATTAAGATTCCTTTTTGCCCAAGCCATAAGCCTGTCAAAATCAATTAAAAAAATATAATCTGCAGAACTCAATGCTCCATACTGCAAGGCATCCCTATAAGCCAAATAAGTTTTTCCTTCATCAAATTTTATATTGAGATTAAATTCTTTTAAGAGATTAATAACCTCTTTATGTGTAGCCTTGGATACAACAACTGTAAATGTTCCAAAAATATGCCTGACCCTTCCAAGGTTCTCTTTTGTTAAATCATAAAGATTCCCTTCTGGATCATGCAATACAGAGATTAAATTTAGCATATAGTTGCAATTATTTCTGGTTTTATAAAGATTTTTAAAAAATTTTAAATATATCCCAAGTTTAGGGTTATTATGAAATCAATGATTTTATATGATCCAAAGAATTCTGAGGAATCCCAGGTAAGGTTCAAAATAAATTTCCCCGATGTTAAGCTATTTTTTGCTTCTAGGATTGAGGATATATTCGGATATACAGATAAAGATCCCAATCTTATAGTAATGGAAGCCGAAGTCCCGAAGGAGGACAAGGGAATTATTTTAGGGAATAAGAGAATTCGGAGCCCATTTTTAGTTATAAAGAATCTTAAAGATTATAGTTTTGTGATTTATACTAGGGGCACCAAAGAAAAAAAAGTTGAGGATTTAAAGAAGTCTTTTTCAAAATTGAATATAGAGGTTGTGCATAAGGACATTGAGCAAAATGAATTTCTTAGAATTTTTTCTAGATATTTTTTAGATTTTTCAAAAGCCAAGATAAAAAGATTTTAATTATTCTATAAGGCTTAAAAGAACATCTTCTGGATTTGGGTATATGCCTGTAAGTTTTGCTAGTTTTTCACTGCCATTATAATTATTCATATTAAGGAGGTTTTGATGGGCCAGCCTTACAACAGACTTTTTCACTTGAGGCATAATCTGGGTTATTTCTCTTACTTTTAGTAAATAATCTAGTATGAGATGAAGGTTATCAGTACTATCTCCAAGTTTTCCAATCTCTTTTCTATAAAAATCAATAACTGCATAAGAAACTTCAATAAAATAATTATCAGAGGCATATTTGCTTAAGATTTGAGATTTTTGCTGTTCCAGGGATTGTGATAAAAATAATTCTAAATCTTTGGTTTCTGGCTTGCAGCCTGTAAATGAAAATAATGCTTTTGAATCTGATAACCATCCATTTTTAAGATAATTTTGGTGCATTAATTTTATTTTCTAATTCCTTTTTATTGAGTCCTTCTTTTTCAATTAAAATTTCCAAGTCTTTTTTCATTATAATGACCTTAAATATTGGGCAATATAAAAGATATTTAAGTCTTTTGGTAAATTATTTTAGAAGTTTCTTAAATTTTTCAACTTGTGTTTTTTTTACTTCAGGAAATATCCCTCTGTTTTCACATTCTTGGCAGTAGTCAGGTGGGGCAAGATGTATATCGGTTCCGCCAGGCGGAATAGTTATATTTGTACTCCCGCATTTTGGGCAAATTTTTACAAATCTTTCTTTTTTCATGAATATTTTAATATTATATAGAATTTAAGCTTTATGAATAAAAATTGAATCTTTTTTCTTCACACATAATCGCTACAAGCACATTTTCATTGTATTGTTTTAAATATTTCAAGCTTTCAATATCTTGGTCTGAAGGGAGGCATTGCCTATTTGGCTGGCTATGCAGGGAGATGATGGTTTTTTTTGGACAGATTTTAGAAGTTACATGATTATAGCTTTGGCTGCTTATTTTTGGATAAAATAAGTCATTGATTAAGATGTGAGTTTCATTCTGTTCTCCTAAAAGGCAAACCTTAATTTCTTTTCCTTCATTTATTTTGTAATGGTTTACCAGCTCATTGTAGATTTCAGCATCAAATTCTAAAGTAATATTGCCCACTTCCATTTTATTATCTTTTATTATTGTACTATCTATTAATCCCAAAATGAGACTATCGTTCCCCCAGCTAAAAAACGTCAAACTCAAAACAAGAGCGATAAGAGCAATAGTTAAAATTAATAAAATAATTTTTTTAAATTTATTCTCTTTGAATTCTTCTGGGTTCAGTTCGTTTTGTTCCACTAAACAAATAAAAACATTCAAAGATATAAATGTATTTACAATAAAAAGTAACTCATAACAGGAATCAGCAAGCAGCCCATCATGTTATTCCTGCCAACTCCTTTTAAAGCTGGAACCATCCCTAAAAATGTTGCCACAACTAATACTAATAATCCTAGAAATCCCGATATAATAAAGACCAGCACAAATATAAGTGAAATAATTGTATAGCATAAAACCCGATAATTTACTTTACAAATAATTTTTGAAAAAATTTTGGCAAATTTGGAAGCTAAAATTGTTGCTACTCCGCCAACAATCAGAACAGCAGAAATAAAAATTAAAAATATATTTAAATCTATGCTACCGATTATATTCGAAACTGCAACAATCGCACCATTTCTCGCTTTATCCAGAACATAGAGTGTCACTAAGGACAAAACCATATTTACTGTGCTTAACCCCCCAACCAGTATTAGAAACCCCTCTGTACCTAAATTTTTTACAAATACTGAACTCAATATTGCTGCTTGTGATGGTCCCAACCCAGGCATAAAACTGCAAATCCATCCAGCAAAGACTGAACAGCCAATAGCCTTGCCACCATTTTTTAATTTTATTTCAGTAATTTTTTGTTCAGGGATTTTGATATTTTCATTTGCACTAAGAAAAAGCATGCTGGTCCCAAATAGCCCGGATAATAAAGGGAACAGGGGTTCCTTAAGCCCATCTAGATTAAGTACAACAATCCCCAAAATTCCAGCAAGGAAAAAAACCATTACAGCATAAAATTTTCTTTCTTTGACTAAAAGGAATATTACTATTGCAAGAATTAGCAAACCAATATAATTCTTAACAAAAGGATAAATAATTTTAACACCATCTAAAAAAAATTTCAGCATAATCACGCATATAATCAAAGCACCTAAAGATCCTATAACAGTCAGCATTACTGCTTCATAGCCCCTCCCTTCCAGCAATAGTTTGTGGCCCGGCAATATAGAAAGCACATTATTGGAATCTGGAGCGCCAAGAAATACTGAAGGGATAGTATCAAGGAAGGTATGCGTAACTGCCATAGAAATAATTATTACACAAAGTGCTATTGGATTAAGAAAATCAAGGATAGAAGCGACACTTAATAAAAGTATAGAGATAAGGTTAACATGGATCCCTGGTATTAAGCCGGTTATTATCCCTAAGCAAATGCCACTGACTACAGCCACAATTAGCTCCAAAAACATCTTACCAGATCCTATAAAATTCTTCTACAAATCTTTTTGCAATTGCTGCATCATGTATTATCAAAATATTTTCATCATTGCGTGAGTTTCCTGATGCTGTAGGGTTATAAGATCCTGTAATGACTATCTTTTCATCAATAATGAAAACTTTATGGTGCATATTCTTTGGATTTTGGTCAAATTTAACATTTAATCCAGAACTTTGAAGCTTGGAATACTGGCTATATTTTCCATTCTGAAACTTTTCAAATACTCCTTTTATTTCAATTCGATTTTTATTTTTTACAAAAAAATCCGCTATTTTTTTTGAAGTAAAGGAAAAAGTCATAAAATAAATGCTTTTTTCTGCAGATGCTAAAGCTTCTAGGACTTTTTCTTCACACCCATCCTCCGGACAAAAATAGTTTTCATATAAATGGTTATTTAAATTTACTTTTGGATATTTCACTTTGTTGCCCCCGCTAAAATGCCCCTGCCAAAGCTCATTAAATTCACTTTTATAATTTTTAGCGAGGTATTCGGATTCTATAATCAAAAGATTATTATTGTTAAGAAAATTCCCATTGTATGTGGGATTGAAAGAACCGGTCATAACATACTTATCATCTATAACACAAAATTTGTTATGCATTAATTGTTTGCTATCATCTTTCCTTACAAAACCCAGCCTCCTAAATTCTTTAAAACAGTCATCATCCAGGACCATTTTCACATCTATATCTTTGAATGAAAGGCTGTGGATTATTTCCTCCAAGTCCAAATCAAAAAAGGCGCAATAGACATAATGTTTAGCATTATTTATCCTGCCAGCAAGGTGCAGCACACAATTATCAAATGGGCAAAAATAGATTTTTGGTTCAACAACTTTTTCTGAAGGGATATCTTTGAAAAGATAATAGCCCGTTGCAATCTGCAGGCTTAACAGCCCCAAAATGATTATTAGCACAATCTCCCGTTTCATATTACACTTCTAAAAATTTCTTAATAATAAATATACCTTTAAATTTTTGCAGATATTTTTTTAATACTCGCAAATTTCAACTAACACTTCGCAATTTTATAAGATTTGCTTCAATCTCTAAAATATTTTCATATTCAGTGACCATCCCCTCAACTAGAACATGATCCCCATCATAAAGTTCAAGGTATCCATTCTTAAACCCAATAACCTTGATGCTTTTATTGTCAACAAGGGTAAAGATGAAAAAATCATTTTTTTCTATCAAGTCATAGACTTTTCCAGAGACCTTTACTTTTTCTTCTAAAAAACTTTTATTTATATCCGCAATCCTCATTTCATCTTTTTTTATATTTGCAGAGACAAACATCAGCAATAATATCCCTATCAGGGAAACAGCCAAAGCAACCTTCTCCAATTTTTTTTCATTCATAATCTGGCAATAAGTTTAATTTTAATAAAATATTGCTTTTATTTTTTAGAAATTTTTCACCAAAACCAAAATATTTATAATGGAAGTTTCATTAATTATAAGATATGGATATAAAAGAGAGATTCGAATTAATCAAACGCAATACTGCAGAGATTGTACAAGAAGATGAATTAATGGCTTTATTGAAGAGGAAAAAAAAACCTATTGCATATATAGGCAATGCCCCTACAGGCAGGATACATATTGGATATTTCTTTTGGGTTTCTAAAATTGTTGATTTTTTGAAAGCTGGTATTAAATTTAAGATTCTGCTGGCAGACTTGCATGCACATTTAGATGATCAAAAAGCGCCTTGGGAATTATTGGATTATCGTGTTGAATATTATAAGGAAGCATTAACTGGCATGATAGAATCTTTGGGAATGAATACCAAGGATTTGGAGTTTGTAAGAGGTTCAGATTTTCAGTTGGGGAAAAAATATACAATGGATGTTTACAGGCTTTCTGCCTTGAACACTTTTTCAAGATGCAAAAGGGCTGCTTCAGAGGTAGTAAGGTTTGGGGACAATCCTAAATTGTCTGGATTCATATATCCAATTCTTCAGGCTTTGGATGAGGTTTACTTAAATGCAGACATACAATTCGGCGGCACGGACCAAAGAAAAATATTGATGTTTGCAAGAGAAAATCTTCCAAGGATTGGTTATGCTCCAAGGATAGAGATTATGAACCCCTTAATGTCTGGTTTGTCAGGCGGCAAAATGAGTGCCTCAGATAATAAATCAAAGATAGACCTTTTAGATTCAGAGGAAGAGGTCAACAGTAAAGTTAATGCAGCTTATTGTATTGCTGGGGATGTAGGGGATAATGGGATTTTGGCCTTTATTAAACATGTTGTATTGCCTTTTAAAAAAGAGTTCATAATTGAAAGGCCGCTGAAATACGGCGGCAATTTGAATTATAATAATTATTTGGATTTGGAGACTGATTTTGTCAACAAAAAGATACACCCCCTTGATTTAAAGAATGCATTTGCAAGGGAATTAAACCAATTTTTAATGCCAATAAGAAAAAGATTTAAAAATAAAAGAAAATTACTAAAAAAAGCTTATCCATAATAAAATGAATGTTAAGACTAGAAATGATTTAGGGCTATTGAATTTTGGGCTTGAAGATAATTTGGCAAGGGAAAATGAATTGTTAAGGGGTTCATTATCATGTTTAAAGAGCGAATTGGAGAAATTTAAGAAGCCGCCATTGGTTGTAGCAGAAGTGAAAAAAGTAATGGGCAATAAAGCAATACTTAAACTTAGCAATAATCATTCTTTTTTTGTAGATATTTCTTCAAAGATGATAGATAAAATCAAGCCTGGAGATTCTATCCTTGCCCAACAAAAAAATCTAGTCATCTTAGATAAGATAGATAAAATCAAGCGCTACCATGCTGACAATTTTATTTTATTAGAAAAACCAAAGATATCCTGGGAGGATGTTGGCGGTTTAAATGATGAAAAAAATGAATTGAAGGAAGTTATAGAGCTTCCGCTTACCAATCCTGAAATATTTAAAAAGGTAGGCATAACCCCTCCCAAAGGCATTTTATTGCACGGACCACCTGGCTGTGGCAAGACATTGTTGGCAAAGGCTGTTGCAAATTCAACAAATGCTACATTTATTGAAGTAGTAGGTTCTGAATTAATTCAAAAATTTATAGGCGATGGTGCAAAATTAGTCAGGGAATTATTCCAAATGGCAAAAGAGAATGCCCCCTGCATAATTTTCATTGACGAAATAGATACCTTGGCTGCCCAGCGTTTGGATATAGGCACTTCTGCTGAAAGGGAAGTCCAGAGGACATTCATGCAGCTGCTGGCTGAAATAGATGGTTTCAAAAATCTAGGCAATGTAAAAATTATTGGAGCGACTAATAGGCAGGATATACTTGATAATGCTTTATTAAGACCAGGCAGGCTTGATCGCTTGATTGAGATTGGCTTGCCTGAGCGGGAGGCAAGAAATGATATTCTAAGAATGTATTCTGATTCAATGAATTTAAAAAATGTAAACTTTACGAATCTACTTAAATTAACAGATGGTTTTTCTGGTGCAGAAGTAAAGGCAATCTGCACTGAAGCTGGTTATTTTGCAATAAGGGGAAATAGGCTGCATGTAACCCATAATGATTTTGTCAAGGCAATTGCCAAGGTAAAAAAGGAAGATAATTCTAATAAGGAATATTTACAAATGCTGGGTTAAAATGGATATTATCAAAGTTCCTACATCTTATGGCGGTTTGGAAAAAACAGGAAGTGAAAAAGCGCCGGATGCCATCTTGGCAGCTTTAAAGGGCATTTGGCTAAGTGAAGATTTTAAAGAACCCCAGTTCAAGGTTTCAGAAATTGATTTTTGTGGAGAAACAAATATACCAAAGATCCATAATATAATATTTAAAAATCTAAAAGGCAAAACTGGAATAGTTTTAGGCGGGGACCATTCTATCACTTATTCATCATTTAAGGCATTTGTTAAAGATCATCCCGATGCAGGCATTATCTCTTTTGATGCCCATCCAGATGTCTATCCTAATTTTGATTATGCAGTTTTGGAGGATTGGCTTTTCCATTTAGTTGAAGAAAATTTAGTTAAGCCGCAGAATGTAATTTTAATAGGAATTAGGGCATCTTCAAAAAAAGAGATTGATTATTTGAACAAAAAAAAGATTACATATTATACTATGAAAAATATATTTAATAATCTGGAAAAAATTTCTCAAGAGGTAATTGCCAAAGCAAAAAAGTTTAAATCATTATATTTGACTTTGGACATAGATGCAGTTGACCCTGCTTTTGCTCCAGGGACTGGTTATATAGAGCCTGGAGGTCTTTCTTCAAGAGAACTATTATTCATGCTGCAGCAGATTAAAAATTTAAAAAATTTAAAATCTTTGGATATTGTTGAAATAAATCCTGACAAAGATATAAATGGCATGACTGCCAAGCTTGGTGCCAAGATAGTTGGTGAATTTTTATGAGGCTGTTTATAGCTATAACTCTTCCTGAAGAGATTAAGGATTATTTATATAATCTGCAAAAATCTTTAAATACTGGCTTGGCTAAAATCAAGTGGGTGCATAAAAAAAATTTGCATTTGACCTTAAAATTTTTAGGCGAAGTTGATGCCAAGGCCTTAGAAAAAATAAAGGATTCCCTTAAAGATTTATCTTTTAGCAAATTCAATTTAAAATTAACAGAAATTGGTTTTTTTCCTTCTAAAAATAATATTAAAGTAGTATGGCTGGGGCTTGAACCAAAAGATAAATTAATTGCCTTGCAGCAATTAGTGGATGAGCAATTGCTGACATTATTCCCCCATGATCAAAAGTTTTCTGCACATTTGACTTTGGGCAGGGCAAAGTCCATAAAAAAGAAGAAAGAATTTTTGGACATTGTAAATAATATAAAAGTCAAGCAATTATCCTTTGATGTTGGCAGAATTGAGCTAGTCAAAAGTGATTTGACCAAATCTGGCCCGGTTTATAAGATTCTGGAAGAATTTTAGAACCCCTTGTATTCTTCTTCAACAATGCGTTTTATTTCTTTAGCTTTTTTTGATCCAATCTTTTCGATATCCTTAAGGTCTCCGTGCTCCGCATTCACAATATTTTTAATAGTTTTTAAATTTTTTAGAAGGGATTTGGCTAAAGAAGGTCCAACGCCTGGCAGGGATTCAACAATATATTCCTGCATCTCCATTGTTGTTAAAGGCTTTTTTTCAAATCGCAAACCGAACTCTTTTTTCTCTTTCTGCGCCTTTTTAGCAATAAGAATCAACAGCTCAGCAGTATCTTTAAAATCTGCAGTATATATCATTGGCACGCCGAATGATAAGGCAATTGAGGCAAGCATTCCCCTTATAGCATTAGGATGAATGTTTCTTGCCGAATATATATCCTCCGACCCCTCTATAATCAATAAAGGCGAAGCAAAATTATTTTTTAGATTTTTTATTTGGACAAGAAGCCTTTTATCTATTATGGAATTAACAAAATCCTGTACAGTTTTTCTTTCTATGCCAATGTTATCTCCAACAATAAAATCCGCAGTATGTATATTTTTTAAATTCAGGCCAATCCCCTTTTCAGCCAGATGCTTAATTATGCCTGATCCCCTTTCCCTGGAATCAGCAATCATTTTGATGCATTGTTCTTTTGGTGCAAAATCATCTAATGTCGGCTGCCTGCATTTTTTTAATTGAAATTTATTTTTTAATTCTTTTAATGTATTATACATCCTTTTTTCTTTATGGTAGGCTGCCCACTTATATGCTTCATCAATAGTATTTTTGGTAACTAAAATCTGAACCTTTCCTTGGCTATGCCTGGCAGTCCTTCCCCTTCTTTGGATTTGCCGTATTGCAGAGGGTACAGGCTCATAAAAGATTACCAGATCAACAGAGGGTATATCCAATCCCAGTTCCCCAACAGAAGTCATGACAATGGTATTGAAATCCCCTTCCCTGAATTGCTGCAGCATTTCAATCTGTTTTTTTTGTGTCATGCCTGAATCTCTTTTTTTTGCCTGCCCAACAAACATTTTTGCATTTACTCCATTTACATGATTCAAGTCTGCAACAATTTTTTTAGCAGAATCCCTATACTGTGTAAAAATGATAATTTTCTTATTCACGCCGATTTCTTGAGAAAGAATTTCTCTTAATTTTGCTTGTTTAGGGTGTTCTATTTCTTCATTTGCTAAGTTTTGTATAAGTGCAAATGCTGATTTAAAATTTATGTCTTTAACAAGATTCTTTGTGGCTTTTGTTTTTGTCTTTTCAGCTTGCTGGCATAGTTTTTCCATATAAAGAAATAAGGGATAGATGCCCTGTGTTTCTAGCAGGTCTATTGCATGTTTGACTTTTATTACCTCTGCAATTAAAGATAAGGATTTCCAGACGGAAAAATCTTTTTCACCTCTTGCAATTCTTCCCTGTAATTCCTTTTGCATGTTAAGTATTTCTTTTTTAGAAATCTTTTCTGTTAATCCCTTATATCCTATATTGTTTAAAAAATTAAATTTGGTTTTCAGGCATTTAGCCAAAAACTTTTTTATTTCTTTAAAGCTTTGCGGCAGATCAATATAAATATATTCCATAGACAATTCCTGTACATAAGGCTTTACATCAGGATCATCATTGCTCCTGACTTCTATAGCTTCTATATAGAGGTTTGAGCAGATTTTAGTAATTTTTGCCATATCATCCCCTGGTGATGCAGTCAATCCAATAATTTTTTCATAATCTGCCTTATGATGATATTGTTTGCTGATAAAACAATAATCATAATCTCCTGTTGACAGATGAGCTTCATCAATAATGAGGCAGCTGACTTTTTTTAAATTCATGCGTCCGTTTATTATGTCATTGGCGGCAGTTTGCGGCGTTGAGACAATTATTTTTGCATCATTCCATTGCTCCTGCCTTTTGTCAGGGGCAATAGCGCCTGTAAATAAAATTATTTTTTCATCTTCAACTGTTGTATTTTTTTGGAATTCATTGCAGATTTGGGACGCAAGCGGCTTTGTAGGCGTTAAAAATAGGATTTTTGATTCTGGATAATTATTTAGCCTATTTATAGCTATAAGGATCGCGGTTTTAGTCTTGCCCATTCCTGTAGGCAGTACAATAAGCAGATTTTTTAACAGGGCAGAATTAAGGATAGTCTCCTGATAAATCCTTGGCTTGAAATCTTTAATATTATACATGATTTTTAATAAAATTATATTTGCATTTATAAATCCTATGCGTATTTGTCGTGTCGTGTCCTTTGGAGGTTTTTATAATACATACATGGGAACTATAAGGACAAAATATCTTCCAAAACCTAAGAACTCTCCTAACCTAACTTTCTATTTACTTAAAACCCAAGTTTGACATTTAGGTTTTTTGAATTTTTTTGCCTTTTTTGCCTCATCGAATTTGACAGTTTGTTAGGATGCTAATTCTTCAAAATTTGAGCACTACAGCACCTGTTACTGATAGGGCGAATTTTTTT
>JAYEMU010000013.1:0-5612 GCA_034718475.1 Nanobdellota archaeon | reverse complement strand
AAGCATCGCTGACAAGATAAGAATATCTTCAAGAGCTGTTGAGATGCAACTTGCAAAACTAAAAGAAAATGGCTTAATAAAAAGAATCGGTCCTGATAGAGGCGGGTGTTGGGAAGTGAAAAAAGAATGAAGATTTTGAGCCAAGCAATCCCACGAACTTCAGTCGTTGGAGTGTCAATGGTTTTTTTCAGTTATTGATATTATAACAGTTTTGACAGAAAGTGAAAATTCTAGGAAATATTGGAGTGTATTGAAAACAAGAAGGAAATCAAACGGCTACAGATTGTAGCCAGTTGAAATTCCAAAACAGCCAAAACAATGTAAAAACATTTAAATACATAATCGTTCTTTAATTGAATAAACAAACGAGGTGAAAATTAATGTCAGATATTGCTTGGTTCAAGGAAATTTCCAGCAAGGATGTTTCAATAGTAGGCGGCAAAGGCGCATCATTGGGTGCATTATACAATGCAAAGTTTCCAATACCGCCAGGATTCTGCATAACAGCAGACGCATACAAGAAATTCATAACAACTACAAAAATTGATAATAAGATTTATAGCATACTTGAAGATCTTAATGTTGAAGAGACTGCCAAACTCCAGGCGGCTGCCAAGGAAGTTCAAAAGATTATAATTGAAACGCCGATGCCGCAGGATATTAAGGAATCAATAATTGAAGCTTATGATATTTTGGATGTTAGTGCAGAGGAGATGCAAAGCGCTAATGCTTTGGATTTAATAAGCCCTAGAAAAGATTTCCCATTGGTTGCAGTAAGAAGTTCTGCAACAGCTGAAGATTTGCCAACAGCCTCTTTTGCAGGCCAGCAGGCAACTTTCCTGAATGTAAAAGGCAAAAATAGATTGTTAGGGGCAGTACAAAAATGCTGGGCATCATTATTTACTGCTAGGGCCATTTATTATAGGATTAAAAATCAATTTGAGCATTCTAAGGTTTTTATTAGCGTAGTTGTACAGAAAATGATTGAATCTGAAAAATCCGGAGTGATGTTTTCTGTAAATCCAATTAATAATAGTCCTAAAGAAATTTTGATAGAGGCAGGATGGGGCTTGGGTGAGGCAGTAGTTTCTGGAGCAATTACGCCTGACCAGTACATAGTTGATTCTGAAAACTTTTCTGTCAGGAATGTAAATATCAATAAGCAGGCTTGGCAGTTCATTTTGGATCCTGAAAAAAGCCAAACAGTAAAAAAAGATGTTCCTAGGGAAAAACAGGAATTGCAGGTTCTTAAGGAAAATGAGATTCAGGACTTAGCAAAATTAGCAAAAAAAAGTGAAGAATTTTACAAGCATCCACAGGACTTGGAATTCGCTGTCGCCAAAGGCAGGATTTATATTGTACAATCAAGGCCGATAACAACATTGAAATCCGCAGAAGCAAAAAAAGGATTGGTTTCTGAATCAATGAAAGGTAAAGAGATATTGATTAGGGGCATTGGCGCCTCTCCAGGAGTTGGACAGGGCAAGGTTAAGATAGTTAATGATTCTTCAGAATTGGGGAAAGTCCAAAAAGGGGACATATTGGTTGCAGAAATGACTAACCCTGATTATGTTGTTGCAATGGAAAGAAGCGCAGCCATAGTTACTGACCAGGGCGGAAGCACATCCCATGCAGCAATTGTTGGCAGGGAAATGGGGATACCTGTTATAGTTGGAACAATAAAAGCAACATCCTTATTAAAAGAAAATTCTGAAATTACTGTCGATGCTACGCACGGCATAGTATATAATGGAATAATTAAGATTGAAAAACCTGTGGAAAAAGAGCAGGCCCAGGAAGATATGAAAAATATATCAACAGTAACACAGATAAAAGTCATTATGGATCTGCCGAAGTATGCAGAAAAAGCTGCTGCGACAGGAGCAGACGGCGTAGGATTATTAAGGGGAGAATTCATTAACCTTGGAAGCAAAGTGCATCCAAGCCACCTAATAAAAACAGGGAAAAAGGAAGAGTTTGTAAACAACCTCTATCAAAACCTTATACAGATAGCTTCTGCATTCAAGGACAAGCCGGTTTGGTACAGGACACTAGATGCACCTACTGATGAATTCAGGAGATTAAAAGGCGGGGAGGAAGAGCCTGAAGAAGGTAACCCTATGATGGGCTGGAGGTCTATTAGAAGAAGCCTGGATGAGCCTGAGCTGCTTAAAGCAGAATTTGAGGCAGTCAAAAAAGCTCATGATGCAGGCTATACAAATCTGGGAATTATGATTCCATTGGTTACACATGCAGAGCAGGTTGTAAGGGCCAAGGAATATTTAAGGGAAGTTGGATTAGAGCCGCAGGAAGAAATTGATTTTGGGATTATGGTTGAGACGCCTGCAGCTGTTCAGATAATTGAAGAGCTTTGCGATGTGGGCATAGACTTCATAAGCTTTGGGACTAATGACCTGACGCAGTTCACTTTGGCTATAGACAGAAACAGCGCCAATGTCCAGAAGTGGTATGATGAGATGCATCCTGCAATATTAAGGCAGATTAAGCATGTTATTAAAGTATGCAGGGCTAAAGGCGTTGAAACAAGCATCTGCGGGCAGGCTGGTTCAAGGCCTGAGATGGCAGAATTTTTAGTTAAGGCTGGGATTGACAGCATAACTGCAAATCCTGATGCAGTTTCAAAAATTAGGTTGACTGTTGCAAGGGCAGAAAAGAAACTTTTGCTTAACGTGGCAAGAAAGGATTTTAAGGTTTGACTGAAAAAACCTCTGAAAGAATTTTTGGGATAAATCTTAAATTTCACAATCATTAGAGATTATATAATTTATATTCCTTAAATTTTAGTAATTCTCAAACACTTCAAGGTTATGACCAAAAACAGAAAAACCCTATATATTGAGAATCCTATATTTAGGTTTGGGTCATCCTATTTTTAGGATTAAGAATAAAATGCTGAAAAAAGAGTATGAAATATTGGAGCCTTTTTCAAAGTTCTCTATGCATGGCATACAATATCCATCGTCTTAGATTTTTAGTTAGCGGATAGCGTAAGCTCTAAAAAATAGGATAAAAAATGAGAAAAAAAGAAGGAAAAGAAAGGGAAAATAATCAAAAAATAGTATAATTTTCAGATATTTAAAAATTTATTTAATTTTTCTTCAAAAACCTAATTTTTCAAAGTTCTCTTAAAAGTTTTTCTAAATATCGGCAAATAGCAAATTAAGCCGATACCGATACTACTTTGTTTTTTCTATATATTTTTTTATTTCTTCCCTTGTACTATGCCAAACCCCTTCAATCTTAGTTGCAGGCAGTTTTCCTTTCCTAGCCAATAAGCTTAAGTATTCTTGAGAATAAGGGGTTTCTTTGGAAATTTCACCTAAAGGGAGAAGCTCATTATTCTTAGTTGTTTTTGTAAATGCATTAAGATAAACCATTAGGGATTCTTCAACTCTTAATGCAATAAAATTAGCAAACAATTCTAATTTTCCAAAATGTGCTTTTTCCAATGTATCAAAATATTTTTTTCTATCGTTCACTCTAATAACAATGGGTGGAAAATTATGTTTTATTAAGATTAAATTACACAACAATCTTGCAACCCTTCCATTGCCGTCAACAAAAGGGTGAATCCTTACAAGCTCATGATGAGCATAAGCTGCAAGTTCGATTGAGTTGAATTTTTGAGGATTATTGTTGATTTGATAGATTAAATTACCCATTTCATTGTTTACTTTGTAAGGCGGAGTAGTTTTAAGCTTTGATCCTACAATCCTATTCTGGGATGTTTTATATCTTCCTGCCCAATAATTTGATATTCCTTTGAGAGTAATCCTCTGAAGAAATAATATATCAGCTTCATGGATTTTTCTTTTTTTCTTGGCAAATTCCTCAATCCATTCAATTGCTTCTTTTTGATTAACAACATCAAGATGCTCCCTTAGGCTTTTGCCACCGATTGTTATTCCTTCTTGTAAAACTAGTTTTGTTTCATTTAAGGTTAATGTGTTTCCTTCAATTGAAGTGGAATCATAAACATAGCGGATTAGAAAGTTTTCTTTTATCTTATTTAACTGAAGCTTGTTAAGTGGTCTTAACTTATTCAATTGGCGTTTCTTTTCAAGAATCCTTTCATATAATTCTTTCCTAACCATAATATTGCTAAGAACCAATCCTTTTTATAAGTATCGGTCAGTACTAAAATTAAGGTTAGCCGATATTCAAACCTCTATCTCCATGCTATCATAAGCATATTCTATATTTTTCCCTTTTATTTTATTAGATAAGCATAATTGTTAGAATTTTCACCTTGAAAACCTACAGCAGTTATAGAAACATCGCCAAATTCAACAACACCTCTGTCTTCTATCAGATTTAATTTTCCCATTTTCTTTTTTTCAATATTGCATGTTTGATAAAATCCAGTTTATTAAAGAAAGCAACATGATATTTAGTAATCTAAAGTTTTCTAATCAAGTCTTTAATGGTCTTGTCATCCAATGTTTGAATATGCCTTTTCATCTCAGGCTGCTCCTCTACAATCTTGCTTAGTATTGCAATCAATTCATTTTTAGACTTAGATTTAAGCATGCTATCTGTTTGAGAAATCTCGAATGGCTTATTGTTTTTCAGCCAGATAATAAGACCAGCTAAATGCTTACAATGAAAATCACAGGGGCAAGAGCATTCCATCTCTTTAGTCTTAAGATTTATCATCAGACGATAAGTTGAATTTCCATAACTCTCAGCCCTAATTATGTCATTATTTTTTACTATACTATCAATGAGACCTTCCCGATAATATTCTCTTCCTCTCTGCCAAATATTGCTGGCAAATTTCTTTTCTAGTTCTGTTAGTGTAGAAATCATTCCAGTAAATACATAATTGACAGGGTTAAACAAATCGATATTGATGTTTTGCAAAAAATCTATGATAGATGTAGGTATTTCATTTTCAAAATATTGAATGGCATAGGCTTCAAAAAGAGGAAGAGTTTGATCGCTATCGATTACCATGAAAAGCCATTTTACGGAGATAAAAAAATACGCGAGGTTGTAGGTTGCAAAAGAAAAGCTGGCACAAACTATGCATATAAATATATCACGGCAAGCATAGTGGAAGAAGGGGTAAGATTTAACCTAGGGTGTCTGCCGGTGACACAATTTGATCTTGAAGAAGACCTATTAAGGACATTAATAAGCAAATGCAGGAAATATGTAGAAATAGGCGTTGTATTGCTGGATCGTGGATTTAATAGCATTGAGGATTATAAGCTCTTGGGAGAAGAGCTTAGACTAAAATTCATCATGCCACAGACAAAGAACTCTAAACTCCAGAAAATGTTAGAAAGCAAAGAACTGAAAGTGTACTCCCAATTTGAATATATATTTAACGAACACAGGGCAAAGGAATATCATTACAAAGCGAGAATGTTTTACATAACAAACGAAAAAGGAGAAAAATATGCCTTTGTAACAAACATACACACCATTAATGAAGAACTGTTGAAGCTCATAGTGCAGGCCTATGACAAAAGATGGGGGATAGAGACAGGCTATCGAGTCAAACATGATTTCTTGTGCAAAACCACAAGCAAAAGTTTTTCAGTGCGGACTTTTTTTGCCCAGCTTGCATTCCTTTTGCAGGATTT
>JAYEMU010000012.1:0-5713 GCA_034718475.1 Nanobdellota archaeon | reverse complement strand
TTATTTTAAATAATTTCTGGGGAATATTTAAATCTTATGGAACCCAAAACTTTTGCATTTTTCTGTTTTCTAAAGAGCCTAAATTGCTTGTTTTCAATGGATAGGAAGCTTGTAATAGCAAAATTTGCTTTTTAAAATTGCCAAATCTATATTGACCAACGAGAAATCCTGAATCTATATCCCCCAATAATCAGGATAGCTTAACAACCAAGGAATATGGCGCCAGGGGGATTTGAACCCCCGACATCCGGCTTTCTTATATCACAGGCTTTTGCCTCAATTTTCATGATAACATGAGACCGGCATTCTACCAAACTAAATTACAGCGCCACTTTAAATATTTTGTTTAATTATTCTTTAAAAAGTTTTTGATTTTATCTTGATATTGTTTAATTTCATTTTCTTGGTATTCTTTAGTTTTCCATGAGCCCAAATTTACATTGTCATTGTCTTTTCTAGGGATTAAATGTACGTGAACATGCCCAACTACCTGCCCTGCAGCCTTGCCATTATTTTGCAATATGTTAACCCCGTCATTATCCTGTTTTAAAGCACAAGCTATTTTTTTCACTACTGAAAATAATTTTCCTAAAAGATTATCAGGCATCTGATAAATCTCGTTAAAATGTTTTTTTGGGATTACTAAAGTATGCCCTTTATTTAATGGCGCAATGTCTAAGAAGGCAAATATATCCTCATCTTCATAAACTTTTGAGGATGGGATTATTCCATTTGCAATTTTACAGAATATACAATCCTCCATTTTCAATCTTTTTCTTCTGTTTTTGAACCAGAAAATAATTCTTTTCTGTCTTTAGCAAGATTATCTAGTATCTGATGCTTGGCCATATCCAAAAGCCCTAATGCCTCTTGCGGGGAAACCTGCTTAGTCTGTACTTGCGTCTGTATATTAGTACCTTTTATACTAAATTTAATAACCATTTCTCTTATGTCTTCCATTTTATCTATAAATTAAAGATTAATCTTTTTAAATATATCTGTTAAATAGAACAAATTTTATAAAGAATAATCTTTATAATTATATTATGATTCCACTTATAAAAATTTTAATTGCTTTAATATTATTATATATCTTGATTACAGCCTTTATGAAAATAAGCAAATTGGTTTTGAGAGTAGTTATTGTAATTTTAATTTTGGGGATTTTTGTATTTGGCTATACTTCAATTTCTGAATTTTGGAGAAATGATGAAGTTAATGATATTAATATTGAGGAAATACAATTAGAAGAATCAACATTGGATGATTTGGAAGGTGAACTTGAGCAGTTAGAGGGCATCCCATTAGAAACAAATTCTTCAAACCTAAATAATACCATAAAATGATGAGAATTATTTCAGTTGGCAAATTGAGAAATAAATATTTAGAAAAAAATTTTCAAGAATATTTTAAAAGGATTCAGAAATATGCAAATGTAAAACAAATTATTGTAAAAAATGAAAAACAATTAATTAAACAATTAAAGGGATATGTTGTAGTTTTAGATGAACATAGCAGTCAAAAAAAATCCAAGCAGTTTGCAACATTAATCAAGGACAAAAGCAATATATCTTTTGTAATTGGCGCAGCTGAAGGATTATCTTCAGAAATAAAAAATAAGGCAGATGAAATGTTATCATTATCAAAAATGACTTTTCCTCACCAATTGATAAAAGTATTTCTTGCAGAGCAGATTTATAGGGCATTTACGATAATAAAAAATGAAAACTATCATAAATAAGATAAGATATTCTGAATTTTAGTTTGTAATTGCTTTATCTCTTTGATATGGGATAATTCTTCCCTAATTTTAGTTGCGTTTTGCATTCCTTTGAACATCCACATCAAATGCTGTTTTAATTCTGATAAGCTTCTTTCTTTCTGTTTTGCATAAATGTTAATAAATTTGATTATGGTATTTTTCCTTTCATTAATTGATGGCTGGTAATTTGGATTCAGGCATTCTTTAAATATATATGGATAGCCCATGGTTGCCCTTCCAATCATTACGAAATCGCAATTTGTTTCATTTATCATCCTTTGGGCGTCTTGTGCCTTTGTGATATCACCATTGCCTATTACTGGGATTGTAAGCGCTTTTTTTAATATTTTTATTTGGGCCCATGAAGCCTTGCCAGAAAAACCTTGTTTTACGGTTCTGGCATGCAAAGTGATTGCATCAGCGCCATTCTCTTCAATTATATTCCCCAAAGTCAAGATATTTGATTTTAAATATCCACTTCTAATTTTTGCAGTTACCGGGCAGGAAACTGTTGAGACTACTGTATTAATTATTTCTCCTATTTTTTTAGGGGTTCTTAATAAATATCCACCCGATTTATTTGTGATTATATCCTTGGAAGGGCAGCCAAAGTTTATGTCAATGATATCTGCATATGGTTCAATAATTTTTGCTGCTTTGCGAAATTCCTTTACATCATTCCCTACTAGCTGAATAGATAAAGGTTTTTCTTTATTGGAAATTTCAATCGGCAAGCTTTTTTTGTTTATAATCCTTTTTATATGTATCATAGGTGCAGAAACCAAAGATGCACCAAAATCTTTACATAACAGCCGAAAAGCCAAACAATTAACTCCATGCAATGGTGCAAGGATGAATGGATTGCTTAATTTTAAGGAATCTATCTTTAACATAGCCCAAAGTAAAATAAAAAGCTTTTTAAATTCTTTTCTTCTTTTTTAGCTCATGCCTTCAAAAAAAGATTTAAAGATTGAAGAATCTATGCATTGGGCTGACCAAACTGCTAGAAAAATAATTGTACAAAAGGGGAACAAAAAGCAATATGTTTGCGCGGCAGGCATAACTCCTTCTGGGATTGTCCATATCGGCAATTTTAGGGAGATTATTACTGTTGAATTGGTAGCAAGAGCATTCAAATCTTTGAATAAGAAAGTTAAGTTCTTGTATTCTTGGGATGATTATGATGTATTTAGAAAGGTGCCAAAGGGCTGGCCTAAAGAGGAAGAATTAAAAAAACAACTAAGAAGGCCAATTGTTGATGTATTTGACCCATTTGAGAAAGAAAAAAGCTTTGCAGCATATAATGAATCTTTAGTTGAGACGGATCTTTTAAAATTAGGGATTAAGCCTGAATATAAATACCAAGCCCAAATGTATAGAAAATGCAGTTATAAGCAAGGCATGAAAAAAGCATTACAAAAAGTTGATATAATTAAAAAAATCTTAAATGAGTTTAGGTCAGAACCATTGCCAGATGATTGGTTGCCTTTAGGTATTTTTGATCCAGATACAAAAACGGATGAAGTTTCAGATATAAAATATTTGGGTGGATATAAAGTTTCATATAAAGATAAATATGGCCATGAAAAACAATTTGATTTTTCTAAAGATGGCAGATCAAAATTGTTATGGAGAGTAGATTGGCCCATGAGGTGGGAATATGAAAAAGTTGATTTTGAGCCAGGTGGAAAAGATCATTCGACTTATGGCGGAAGTTTTACAACTGCTAAAGAAATAGCCAAGCAAGTTTATAATTTTAATTCCCCACTCTATATAATGTATGATTTTATTAGGATTAAAGGTACTGGCGGGAAGATATCAAGTTCAAAAGGGGATGTTATAACCCTATGTGATATTTTAGGAGTATACGAGCCAGAGATAGTGAGATATTTATTTGCAGGTACAAGGCCTAAAACTGAATTCGCTATTAGTTTTGATTTAGATGTAATAAAGATATATGAGGATTTTGATAGAACAGAAAGGATTTATTATAATGCAGAAGATAATGTTTCGCTTAAGGAAAAAATTAAGCAAAAAAGAATTTATGAATTAAGTTGCATAGGCAAACCTCAAAGTAAAATGCCTTTCCAGCCAAGTTTTAGGCATTTATGCAATATTGTCCAAATTTGTGAAAATGATTTTGAAAAAATTAAAAAATATTATAAAATAAAAAGTGGATTTAGCTTACAAAAATTGAAAAAGAGGGCAGATTGTGTAAATTGCTGGTTAAAAAATTATGCGCCGCAGCAAATGAAATTTAAAATTGTTGATTTTATTGATATTAAGCAGTTTAATAAAATAGAAAGGCAATTATTGGCTTCCTTGCGTGAGGTCTTGAAGGAAAAGGATTATGATGAAAATCAATTATTTGAGAGGTTCTATGAGATAATTAAGAAAAATGATTCATCCCCTAAACAATTTTTTACTATTTGTTATAAGGCTTTAATTAATAATAAAATTGGCCCAAAATTGGCACCTTTTTTATTACAGATTGGCAAGGATAGGATAATTGATTTACTTAAAAATGTTTGAAATTATTTTTTTATATTTTTTCCAATAATTGCAAAATGATCTTTATGCGTTTTTTGAAGATTTATAATATGCAAAATGCTATAATCTTTTAATTTGGTTATTGCTTCTTTAATAATTAATTCTTTTTTCTTAATAGCATCTATACTCCTTGATTTTATTATGAGAATGAATCTGCCGTTTGGCTTGAGAAATTTTTTAATATTTTTGATTAATATTTCAACTTGATTCTTTTGGGCCAAATCCTGATAAATAAAATCGACTTTGGGGATTTTATTAGGTTCAATTTTAGAGGCGTCGTATAATAAAGGAGCCATATTTTCATTTTGTTGGCATACATTTAACAAAGTCCGCATAACCACTGGTGAGATTTCCACGCAAAATACAAAACCTTTTTTTACTTTTTCAGCCAAGATTTTTGGAGTGATACCATGAGAAGCTCCAAGATATAGGATTTTATCAGTCACTTTTAGTGGGACATCAATTCCCTGTTCGATTATAGCATTGAATTTTGAAGTCATTTTCTAAAATAATCCAATCTTATTGCTTTAGATATCTGGGCAGATAATTTGCGTGCTGCCTGGCCTTTATTGGTAGAATTTTGGATTTGGGGATGGTAGAATATTATGCCGTATTTTGGAGGTTTAGTTCCTGCCTTTAAATGCCTGAATAATGCTTTTTCTGCACCCAAAACTTGAATTTTGGATGAAGCCATCATTGCCAATTTTTTAATCCCTCCTGCCAAATTAATTATTGATGCCCCTAAAAGGGAACCAGTCACTTTAGTGAAAGTTGGGATCTCTGAATTCATAATCCTTGTTAAATAAGCAAGATTTTCCTTTTTCATTTTAATAAGATTTTTGAGTATGGCAATATTCCTTTTAACAATTTTTAAATCTTCTTTTTTTAAATTGTCACAATCACATTCTTTGAAATCAAGATTAAAAATATCTTCATTATCATTATAAAATGCAGACCAATTTTTCAAACGCAATTTTAATTTATTGATGCAATTCTCTAAATCGATTATGAATTTGGCAGCAGTTATGATTAATTTTTCTGAATTGAAGCTTTGATGCATCTTTTCTTTTGTTTCTTCAATTAATTTATTTCTTAAGGTTTGCATGCTTTTTGTAAATTATATATTATTTTTAAAGGTTTTTGTTAAAAGTACGTAGAAAGTTAGGTCACAAAAATTATTACGGATGCGGGTATTTTGTATTCAAGACTACCTATTAGCAATACAGATTAGGTGTTCCATGCAATAATTAAAAAGTAGACTTTCTACTTACTGTTAAAATAAAGATATTAACCGAAAAAGTTATTAGGCTATTTGTTGTTATATGGGGCTATGGGAAAAGAAAAACAACGCTCTATAGGCATTATTGAAGATCAAATTATCAAGCATAATGGTCTTTTTGA
>JAYEMU010000011.1:0-5913 GCA_034718475.1 Nanobdellota archaeon | reverse complement strand
TCTGCAATATTTAAGTAATATAAAGCTTCATAAAGGAAAATAAAGTTTTAAACAAGATGCTGGTGAAAGTATCTTTATAAACAAATAAGGATTTAAGCTAAATAATTAACCTAATGGAGGAAAAAAATGAAAAAAATTATTGCACTATTGATAATTGCTTTGATAGGCTTGAGTATGGTTCCAATAGCATTGGCTACTAAAGCAAATCTAAAACAAGAAGAAAGGGGATTAGTTGCTTTTTCTGGAAAAAGCGTTAATTTACAGAAATTAAAACAATTAAAGAATCTGGGGGATGAAGCAAAGGCTTTAGCCCAAAATGGCCAAAAATTGATTAAGCAAGGTAAAGACTTAATAAAAACAGGCAAAAAAATTAAAAGTATTGCTGAAAGAAAAGTTCAAAAACTTAAAGAATTAAATGAATTTAAAGAAAAGAATAAAATCATAAGGCCAATCCCACAAAATAAATTGCAAGGGATTAATAATAATTTTCTAATGGCCAAAGAAAGATATAATAAGGCCAAACAGAATTTCAACAAAGAACAATTGAGATTAGACAATGCAAAAAAAGTTTATAATATATGCAAGGATGAACCTGAAAGTGAAGACTGTTTAGCTGCAAAAGAAGAATTAAAAGAAGCATGGAAAGGAAAGTTATTACAAAATGCAAATATTATTATTGAGCACTTAAATAAAATTGAAGCTAAAATTGAAAGTAATGAGCAATTAAGTGAGGAGCAAATTGAATCTTATACATCTTGGATTAAAGAAAAGACAAATAAACTTGAAGAAATAAAAACTAAAATCCAAAATGCTTCAAATAAAGAAGAATTGATTTCTAGTGCAAAAACCCTTAAAAAGTTATGGGGCAATATCAAAATTAAAAGCGAGGGACTAATTGGTAGAATTGTAACTAATGCCTTTTCAGGGACCATTTTACAAGCTAAGACTTTAGAAGTAAAATTAGACCAAGTATTAGAAAAGCTTCAAGATGAAGGAAAAGATATTTCAGAAGTAAATGCGCAAATTGAAGATTTCCATAGTGAAATTAATAATGCTATAGACAGTTTTCAAAATGCTAAAGAGATTTATAAGGATTTGAGCGAAGAGAAAATTGCAGATGAAGATGCCAAAATGAAAAAAGAACTAGCCAAAGATTATGTCAAAAATTCAAAAGAATCTCTAGTAAAAGCGAGAACAATCTTAAGGAATATTATTAATCACTTAAAGGGGCTGGATGCTGAAAAAGAATTGGAGATTGCCAAAATAGAAATTTAAAAATTTTTTTGGGGAAAAGATTATAAATTAAGAGGATTATAATAAATAAAGGAGGCTTGAAAATGAAAAAAATAATTTTTTGTTTTTTTATATTATTAATAATTAGTGGTTGCACCATAATTAAAGATAAACCGCCACAAACCCAAGACTTAAATCTAGAAGAACCTTCTTCAGTTTCAAATGATTTTGAGCAAGATGAAGTGGATGGTTTATTATCAGACCTGGATATAGAAGAAATGGAGCAATATGATTTCTAAAGATGAAGAAAAAAGAACTGGCTGTTAAATTATCCAAATTAGAGATTTTTAAAAAAGCAAATGTAAGATTAGAGCAATATCCTACTGATTCAGAGATTGCAGCTGATTGTTTATGGAAAGCTTTTATGCAAGGGGATATAAAAAATAAAAGAATTGCTGACTTTGGTTGCGGACATGGGGTTTTGGGCATAGGGGCACTTTTATTGGGTGCAAAAAAGATTAATTTTGTCGATTTAGATAAAGAAGCTTTAATGATTACAAAACAAAATATTAAAAAAGTAGATAAGGCTAAAAAATTTAAATTCGCTTTAACCAATAGTAATGTCAAAGACATTAAAATAAAGACTCAAGTTGTAATTCAAAACCCCCCATTTGGAGTTAAAAATACTCACAGTGATAAAATATTTTTATTAAAAGCTATGCAAACCGCTAAAACTATTTATAGTTTCCATAAACTAAAAACATTCAATTTTATTAATAGCTTCACAAAGGATAATGGGTTCAAATGCTTGTTAATTGCTACATATAGATTCCCATTAAAAAAATCTATGTGGTTTCATATCAAAAAAGTAAGGTATGTAGATGTAGGGCTCTGGAAAATAACAAAAAATTAAATTATTCTAACTCTTTATCTATAGCTTTTTTGTCCCAGCCTTTAGACAATAATTTTTGGCGTATCTGTTCCTTTGTTAATCCTTTTTTTTGAGAAATTTGAATATAATTTTTAAGTGAGCTTTTATTGGCATTCAATTCTTTAAAGGCATAATCCACTTGAATCTTTTTCCATCCTTTGCCCAAAAGGATTTTTGCTATTTGCAAATCATTTTTACCTTTTTTCTTTGATTTTTTTATATAGCCTATAAGATTATCCAAATTTTTTCTATTTGGAAAAGGCATTTTCTTTTTGAATATTTTATCTTTATAAAAATATAAAAGGCCTCCTGCAGCCAAGACCAAAATAATTATAATTATTATAAGCCAAGGGAATTCAGATTTTTCCTTGCAGTCTTCAGGGCAATTATCTTCACCAGCTTCACAAAGGCCATCGCCGCATATTGGTCCTGGGATTTTAAGGCTTTCAGTTTCTACAATAATTGTCTTTATATCATCTGGATAAACCATCAAATCTGATTCAAAAACATATCTATATGTTTTTTTCTCGCCATTTCTTAAGGATGCCACAAACCATTTAACAACTGGATCACTATTAACTACTTCAGGAGTCCTCTCAAAAGTAACTGCATCCAAATCCATGATTATTGATTTAGGTATAACTTCATAAACATCAAATTTAGATAGGCTCTCTTTCGCGATTATATCTTTAGTTACGACTTTATAATCAGTTTTTACCCCAGAAAAAGATTCAATAGTATAAGATGCAATAGTTGCTTCTACTTTAACTTTATTCTGTAAAAAATAAACCTCTTCTTGTTCATTAACAGAAGCTATATCATTTGTAACATCTTGCGGCTCAATATATAAAATATCAGTAACAGAACCAGTTTTCTTAATTGATTTCGGCAAATTTTCTCTTGCTGTATTAAGCCTGTTTATTAAGTCATCAGATTCGCCAGAATTTAAAAATTCAGATTCAATTGATGCAAACTCAGATTGAAATTGTGAAATTTCTGCATTCAAACCTATCAATGAAAAAATATCTTGAAATTCTGCATCTGAAAAAAGCAATTGCCAATTTTTTGTCTCATTAATTAAATCTTCTAAAGAACCAGGAACAACTCCGCTTTCGTATATAATTATTTTCTGCTGATCTAAATACACGCCATTGATGCCTGCCAATAAATATATTTCAGCATAGGCCAAATTAGATGGGGGGGAAGGAACCGTAAGGTTGAATAAGCTTAATGGAACATCTAGAAAATAGCCTTCAGTTAAATCATTCCCTTCTATAGAATCAATCAATGGGGCTAATTCCTCCACATCATAAAAGGTGCTAGTTGGCTGGGTTATATCCTCAAAAACATAAACTGCCTCTAAATCTTCAAAAGTAATTTTTCCAGAGGAACTAACATTTATTGCTAAAGGGACTAAACAATTTTCTTCTTTGCAAACACTGCTTGCAAAATTAATTAATGCAGGGTCTGCACTATCTGCAGAACCCACATATTTTCTAAAAGCATTATCAACAGAATTTATGCCTAATTCATAATCTCCAAAACTAACTTTTTCATCAAGGACTTCTGAATAGGCGCCTGGCTGAACTTTAATATAAAAGTCTGCTTGAGATAAATCATCACAGGTATAATACTGATTTTCGCCTTGGCATTTATAGGCAGTTATATCTACTTTTCCTGGACCGGATTTTATTTGATATTCATTCTCTTCCAATACGTCTTCAGCACTATTGAATATACAAACCAAATATTCTCCTTTGGTTGCAAAAGACATTGCAATTTCACAGCCTTTATAGCCAAATTCAGAATCTTCAGGCAAATCACAATTTTCGGAGCCGCCTTCAGGATATTCAAAATCATACCCCATACCTGGAGAAAATATTGTTGCCTTTAAATCCCCGGCAGTCCCTAATTTTTTATAGTTTGCAGAAATATTAAAATTCTTGCTGAACGGAAGATTAATTTTTTGGCAAAAATAAGTTGTATTATCAGTTACATAAACACCATTTCCGCCAAGTTCATCATTAAGCCCTTCTGGCAGGATATAAGATGGCAAATAATTTTCAAAATTACCCAAATAATACCATTCATCCTCCCCGTCATCACCTATATCTATCCTTGGCAGTTTTACTCCATTAGAGCTTTCTCCGCCAACCACCATATTAACTTTTTTTACATCTGCATATCTGGGTATTTTGACACCGATATATTTCTTATCATGGCCAGAAAAAGTTATGGTTTTTTTACTTTCAGGATTAGACCCATTTAATCTGCCTGATATAAGCATATAATTTTTTGATAAGTTGTCCAAAAGTTCATTTAAAGTTTTTGTTTGGGTATTTCCAGGGATTTTAACATTAATTTCAGTCAGTGGATTATCAAATAAATCTTTTTTTAAATAAAGTTTAAGATTGCCAACTATTGGAACATTTGGCCCATACTCAGTTTTATCTAAATCCAGCTCAAGTATATCTGGAACAATTTCAGAAGAATTGCTTTCATTGGCAACCTGATTAACATCATCAGCAAAGGAATGGCCCATCGCAAAAATTGCAGCAACCAAAATTAAAACAATTACTATTACTTCTCTCTTATTAAACATGAAGATACCTCTTTTATAAAGATATAAAGAGGGGAAGGGCTATATAAATTTTTTTGTTGGAAAAACCTTTTAAATCAAAACATCATATATATCATAGTGAAACACAATTTAAAAATAATTTTTATTTTATTGGCCTTATTTTTAATAACCCAAATAACTGGCTTATGGATATCATATAAATATTCCTTAATTGAAGAATTGCCTTTTGGGATAGAAAAGCTGGAAGTTGAACAGGAATCAGCTTCTTTTTTGCCTATTTTCATAATGATTATTATTGCAACATTTCTAGGGCTCCTCTTAATGCATTATAAATTATTTAATGTTTGGAGGTTTTGGTTTTTTATCACCGTCATTTTCACACTTACCATCAGTTTAAGTATTTTCATTGGTCAGATTTTAGCACTAATTATCGCAATTATTTTTGGTTTTCTCAAGGTTTACAAGCACAACATATACATACATAACCTAACAGAAATATTTATTTATGGAGCCTTGGCCGCAATATTTGTCCCAATATTTAATATCTTTTCCATCATAATTTTATTAATATTAATCTCAGTTTATGATTATATTGCCGTAAGAAAAACTAAGCACATGGTAAAGCTTGCCAAATCCCAAAGCCAAACAAAAACATTTGCAGGCTTTTATGTGCCCTACAAAAAAGGGGCAGCCATTTTAGGCGGCGGGGATATAGGCTTCGCTTTATTGTTTGCAGCGACTATTATAAAAGAATTAAGTATTTCTTTCTTTAGCTTTAAGGCATTTGTTATACCTTTCTTTTCTGCATTGGCTTTGCTTACATTATTTTTAATTGGTAAAGATAAAAAGTTTTACCCTGCCATGCCTTTTGTCACAGCAGGATGCCTCTTAGGCTATATTATTTTAATTTTTATTTAAGCCTCAATAATTTGAAATTCGTGGCTTTCACAAGTACATACACAAGCTGAAGGAACTTTGTCGCAAGTTGGGTCCAGCTCATAAATAGCACCGCATTTTTTGCATTTTGCTTCTTTCTTTTTCATTTTGTCCCCCTAATAAATTATTGCAATAGTTTTATATTTAATTTGGCTGAATCTGATTTTACCTGGATCAGCAGTTTGGTTATTATCGCCTTTCAAAATAAAATATTTGCCCCCTTCATCTTCAC
>JAYEMU010000010.1:0-21310 GCA_034718475.1 Nanobdellota archaeon | reverse complement strand
TAAAATAAAGATATTAACCGAAAAAGTTATTAGGCTATTTGTTGTTATATGGGGCTATGGGAAAAGAAAAACAACGCTCTATAGGCATTATTGAAGATCAAATTATCAAGCATAATGGTCTTTTTGATTTTGATGCAATATTAAAAGCCATACCTGTATGGTATTCAAAGCATAATTATAATGCTATGCAAAAGGCTCATTCTCAAAAGAAAAAAGGGGCAGGAGGTTACTTGGAAGCGACTTGGGTTGGTGAAAGGGAAGTTACTGATTATGTAAAATTTGTTATCAAAGTGGATATTTGGTTGAGGGATTATATAGATGTAGCTATTGAAGAAAAAGGCGAAACACGCAAAATGAATAAAGGCAATTTAGAAATTACATTTAATTCAGTTATTGAAAAAGATTATCAGGGCATTTTCATTTCAAAAAGAGAGGTTGAATATAAGTTTATTAGGGAGATGTATGAAAAATATGTTATTAAAAAGAAACTTCAAAATTTTGAAACAAAACTTTTAAATGAAACTCAAGACTTAATTAGGCATATCCAAAAATTCCTCAAAAGATAGAAAAATTTATAACTTGGTTTTTACTTTAAATATTCTAATGCCACAAAAAGATTTTATTGCACCAGTAAAAAAGATTGAAAGAAATACTGTTATAGAGGTAACTGATTTAATTAATAGCTTACAAGTCATGATTAAAGATAGGGGATATGATACATTAGTTGAACAAGAGCATAAAGAACAAACAGATACCAAAGGTAATAAAAAAGTCTTTTTTTATTGGTTTGCTAAAAAACAAGTAAGCACTTATGTTAAATTATTTTTAGAAATAAGCATGAAGAGCTCTGTCACTAATATAAGTATAGAACAGGATGAAAAGAAAAAAACAATGCAAGATGGCGATATCTCTTTTGAGATTGGCGGTTATGTCTCAAAAGATATTGAGGATGAATGGAGAATGCGCAAAAAAAGCCCTTTTAAAAAATTTCTTAGGGAGGCTTTTGATAAATTCATTTCAAGGGATAAAATGGAATCTTATGAAAGTGAATTAGAAGAAGATATCAAAAATATTGTTCATGAATTGAAGACTTATTTGAAAATGCAAAGAATTGACTAAAGCAAAATTATATAAATTTAAATATCCTAATTTATCTTGATGGATAAAAACTTTTTTGGAGCCATTGCTACTCTTGTTGGAACAATAATTGGAGCAGGCGTTCTGGGTATACCTTATGTTGTAGCAAAATCAGGATTTCTTGTGGGTTTGGTCCATTTATTAATTTTAGGCTTTGCGATTGTCTTTGGCAATCTCTATATTGCTGAGGTAAGCCTAAGGACTAAAAAAACACATCAATTAGCAGGATATGCTGAAAAATATTTAGGAAAAAAAGGGAAGCTGCTTATGTTTTTAGCGACTTTAATTTCAGTATATGGAGCGATGATTGCTTATCTTATTGGGGAGGGGGCGTCATTAAATGCTTTATTTAATATTAATCCCACTATAGCAATTCTTGGCTTCTTTTTGATTATGGCAGTTTTAATTTATAAAGGGCTTAATGTGATTAAAGGCTGGGAGTTAACATTAGGCTGCATTATGCTTTTTATTTTATTGTTAATTGTGGGATTTTCATTTCCACAAATGAATCTGCAGAATTTACTGCATTTGGATTTGAGATATGCACTTCTTCCATATGGAGTTATATTATTCGCATTTTTAGGGGCATTAGCAGTTCCTGAAATGAAGGAACTATTAACCAAAAATAAAAAACAACTAAAAAAAGCTGTGATTATTGGTTCTTTAATCCCTTTGATTTTTTATGTTTTATTTGTTTTAGTGACTGTTGCAGTTACTGGTTTGAGAACAAACCAGATAGCTACAATTGGTTTAGGGAAAGTTGTTGGCACACATATGCTTATATTGGGAAATCTTTTTGCGATTTTGTCTATGGCAACTAGTTTTTTAGCTTTAGCTCTTGGCCTGAAATGGACATATCAATATGATTATAAATTGAATAAGCATTTGGCTTGGGCATTAACCATGTTTGTTCCGTTGGTGCTTGTTCTTTTAAAAGTGACTAATTTTATTCAAGCAATAGGGATATCTGGTGCTATTGCTGGTGGACTTGAAGGGACATTGATTGTTTTTATGTTTCATAGGGCAAGAAAAAATTCTGAAAGAAAGCCTGAATTTAAAGTCAAGACAAATTTAGTAATTAGCTGTTTGCTTGTAGCTATTTTTATTGGGGGCATAATCTATACAATATTGCAATTATTAAGCTGAATTGCCTATTATTTTTATTTTTTTAAATAAGATTTCAGGGAAATAACATCCACCGCTAACTGATAAAGAATGTTTTTTTTCTTTTGTTAATGCTTCAACATTATTCATTATTTTGAAAAAATTACCAGCTATCATGGTTCCTTTGATTGGGTGCTTTATCTCTCCATTTTCTATATAAAATCCTTCTGTTATGCCTAAAGAAAAATCTCCAGTTGCTTCATTCATTGTATGGACACCCAAAAGATTTCTAATATAAATTCCTTTATCTATTTCGTTAATAATATCCTTGCTAGCCCCTGATTTAATTATAATATTATTTGGAAGGATGCTAGGCAAACTTTGTACATCTCGCTGGGCATTACTGGTGCTTTTGGTGTTATCTTTTTGTGCATGCTGATTATCATATAAAATATTTTTCAAAATGCCGTTTTCAATCACTTTGAATTTTTGTGAAGGCGTTCCTTCATCATCAAATGATCTAGAACATAGTAGATTTTCACTAATGCCATCATCAATGATAGTTAGATTTTTATCAAAAACTTTATTTTCAATTTTATTATGCCATAAGGATTTTTTGGATTGCACATTTGCTGCATTTATAGAAAAGACATAGCTTTGGTTAAATAAATCCCCTAATGCATCTGGATGGAGAGCTAGCTGCATCTGCCCATTTTTGAGGGATTTTTTGTTTAATAAGTTTAATAATCTTTTAGCTTCACATTTTCCAATATCCTGACTTAGTGGCAATCTGCTACTTTTGGCGATTCCAATATTTTCAAAATGATCTTTATTTTTCAAAACTAATGATGCCATAAAAGAGTTATCAGCAGTTTTATCAACATAATTAATCCCATTAGAATTTCTAATATTTAAGTTTGTAATTGTTTTTGAAAATATTCCCCCTGCAATTTTTATATTTTTATTAATATCTGAAATATTTTTTACTAATCTGGTTGTAAATTTGTTTATAAAATGCGGAGTAATTTGGCTTACTTTTTCGTTATAATTTTTAATATGTCTATAATTCGCTTTTTTTACAAAACCTTTGAAATCCTTATCTATTTTATTCATTTTTGCAATTTTTATTGCTGTTTCAATACATTTTTGATATTGGTTTAAATCACTAGTATAAGCAAAACCTAATCTTTTATTGGTAAAAACCCTTATTGATAATCCATGTGAAACTCCATCTGAAATAAAATTAATCTTATTATTTTGGATATCGGCATTTAATGAAGAATGCTCTTTGTAATAAATTTCATATTCATCTATTTGTTTTTTTAAAAATTTTTCAATTTTTTCTATCATTTTGATCCACCTATCTGGGCTTTTTCTATAAATACATGCGGGGCACCTTCACTGACTGGCACATGCTGGCCAGCTTTGCCGCAAAATCCATGGCCAAAATCTAAATCTTTAGCAATTAGTTTAATATTGTGCAATGTCTTTAGAATATTTCCTGTTAATGAAACTCCTTTAATTGGATATTTAATCTCTCCCTTTTCTATATAGTATCCTTCTTGGGCATTAAATAAAAATTCTCCAGTGCAAGTATCAACTTGTCCCCCTAATGAACCTTTTAAGTAATATCCTTTTTTAATTTGAGAAAGCATTTCTTCAAAATTTGAATCTCCTGGCCCAATAAAAGTGGTAGTCATTCTCGGTATTACTTTATATCCAATATTTTGTGCCCGGCCATTCCCTGTTGTTTCTTCACCCATTTGCCCTGCTGTTTCCCGGCTATGTAACCAATTGCATAAAATGCCTTTTTTTATTAATTGGGTTTTAGAGGCTTTACCCCCTTCACTATCAAAAGGAGTCCAACCCCATGTCTTGATATTACCATCATCTGATATATTTATTATATTTGAACCTATTTCTGTATTCATTTTATTTTTTAAGATGGACTCTCCCATTAAAACATGATCTGCTTCACAAGCATGCCCAACAGCTTCATGAGCAAAAACCCCTCCTAATTTATGATCTACAATGGTTGGAAAAAATCCCCCTTTGGCTGATTTAGTCTTTAACATTTCTTCTGCTTTTTCCATAGCAGTTTTAATGGATACTCTGGCTTTTTCCATAAGCTCATAACCACCTTTTATTCTTTCAATTTTAAGAAAGTTTTGAATATTGGTCCCTTCTTTGGCAAAAGGCCACATTATAACTCCTAGACTACAATCATCCCAAATCAATTCGCTCCCTTCTGAATTATAAAATTCATAAGTGCTTTGATTGTCACCATATATCAATTTTAAACTTGAAATTTTTTTAAATTGATTTCTAATATCAAGATTTAGCATGTCATTCTTTTTTTCCTCTAGAGATATATTTTTGGGATTAATTTTCATTTTTGTTTTAATCCTTTTTTTAATCAAAGGCAAAGAAGCAAATTTTGTTTGCGTGTCATTGGCTTTAGCATTTTTGATTGCTTTTTCAACTAATTTTTTAAAATCAAAGGCATAAGAGTATGCCATGCCTACTTTCTGTTTATAAATTAACCTAATGGAATAGAATTTTGAGTTTCCAGAAGAGATTTCTTTAATCTTTTTTTCGGCTATCTCAATTTTAGTCCTACAATTTTTGGAAGACAATATTTCAATATAAGAAGCACCTTTTTTCTGACCATAATCTAAAATCTCTTCCATATTTATCTATACATTCATTTAATATTTAAAGATAATGAAAAAAAAGGATTAAGCGACCCATTTGAGCCCAAAATCCTCTTCTTGTTTTGTTTTTAATTGTTTGAGAATATTTGATGTAATATTCTCTATATTCCTAATACTTAAAAACTCACTGTTTAGAGCCATTTTTGCACCCCCTAAGACAAAAATCTCATATTACTTTCTTAATTATTCCCTGTATTGGCTGCGAAATAAAATTTTCGTCTTTTAGTTCATTTATTATTTCTTGAACATGAATTTCGCCAATGCCAAATTCTCCAGCTTCGAGAAAAACCTTGTCTGCGAATATGCTGCGTGATTTTTGTGTTAATCGTTCAATAATGTGTTTTAATTTTTCTTTTTGGTTTTTCACAATCCATTCCCTCTTAAAATATTAGGCTAGAATAACACAACCAAAGATACTTTATAAATATTTATTGACAAAAAAACTTATTAAAAGAAATAGATTATTTTATACAACAGTGCTTATAAATGAATTAATCAGGTAGTGACAACTTATTACTATAAATCCATTATTTTTTTATTTTATCTAATTTTTTCTTTAATAATCCTTTACAAATATTAGGGCTTGCCTTGCCTTTTGTTTCTTGCATTACTTTCCCAAGCAAGAAATTTAAAGCATTTTCATTGCCTTTTGAATAATCCTTTACTGCTTGAGGATTTTTGTTAATTGTTTCTACACAAATCTTTAATAGTTCCCATTCATCAGATACTGCCAGAAGATTATTTTTCTTTACATATTCTTCAACATCAAAATTCTCATTAAATAATTTTCTTGTTAATTCTTTGGCAACTTTGTCAGTAATCTTTTTATCTGAGAATAATTCTAAAATATTAATTAATCCTTTTTCATCCATATCTATTTCTTTTAAACTGCATTTATTTTCAGTTAAAAGTTTTTTAAGCTCTCTTCTTAACCATTTTGCAGCCAGAAGGGGATTGACATGCATTGCAACTTTTTCAAATAAGTTTGCTAATTCCTTGCTTGAGGCTAGAATCTTTGCATCGTCTATCTTTATTTTATATTCTGCAACAAGCCTTTTTGATTTTTCAGAAGGCAGTTCAGGGATAGATTCTTTTATTTTTAAAATTGTTTCTTTCAGTATATTAAAAGTGGGAAGATTTGGTTCAGTTATATATCCATAATCTTTTTCCTGTTCTTTGCTTCGCATTTCATAAGTAATTCCTTTAGAAGAATCCCAACCCCTTGTTTCTCTTACTGCCTTACTATTTTTTTGCCGTTCTATCTCATATTCTAAAACCCTTTTTATATCGTTGATGCCATAGACATTTTTAACTTCAACTCTTTTTCCATTATTAATTGAAATATTAACATCACACCGCAAACTAGCTTCTGAAGATTTATAATAAACATCTAAATATTCTAATGTTGTAATCAATTCTGCAACAAAATTTTTTGCTTGAACCGCCGAAACCAATACAGGGTCTGTAACTATTTCAATTAAAGGGGTGCCTGAACGATTGTAGTCCATTAATACATAATTCCCTTTATGGATTAATCTCCCTGGGTCTTCTTCAATATGTATTCTGGTTAATGATATGCCATTGAATTTCCCTTTGCTGGCCAATGGGAATTCATATTGGGTAATCTGGAAATTATTTGGCAAATCAGGAAAAAAATAATTTTTTCTTGAGAAAATCATTTTTTTATTTATTTTACATTTTAAGGCTAATGCCACTTTTAAGGCTTTTTCAAGGACTTTTTTATTGAATGATGGCTTAGACCCTGGATGCCCTAAACATGTAGGACAGCAATGGATATTGGGCGTATCTGATGGCTGATTCCTACAACTGCAAAAAAGTTTGCTTTCTGTGTTTAATTGACAGTGGATTTCAAGCCCGATTTTAATTTTCACCATATTCCCCCAATGCTGTAAATATTGAATTATCATTGAAATGGTCGCCAATAAGCATCATTCCAATTGGAAGTTCTTCTTTGAAACCAGCATTTATGGATATATGCGGCAAACCTGCAAGATTCGGCCCAACCGTCAATTGGTCCATTTGATAGGTATCAATTGGAGCTAGTTTTTCTATCTCTGTGAATTTTGGAGGCAATATCGGCATTGAAGGAGAGATTAATATTTCATTTTTTTTGAAAGCTTTCTTATATTCATTAATTATTTTTTGCCGAACTTTTAATGCTTTAAGGTAGTATGCATCCCTATATCCAGCCATTCTGGCAAAAGTGCCTATTAGGATTCTCCTTTTGGCTTCTTTGCTGAAACCCTGACTTCGAACTTTTGAAAAATATTCATTATACTTTTCTTTTAAATCCATTTGCAAGCCGTATCTTAACCCGCAGAATTTGGCAAGATTGGTGGAAGCTTCTGCCATAGAGATTATATAATAGGCAGGAATAGCATATTTTTTCACATATGGCAAGGAGATTTCTTTTGTTTCAAATCCTAGGTTAGATAGCTTTTTTAATATGATTTCTTTTATGCCCGAATCTACTTCAAAAGCTTCTTTTATTATTGCAAAAGTTTTTGGTTTATTGGTATCAAGGATTTTAAATTTAGAGGTTGGGTCTTTTATATCTTGCCCTTTAATTATTTCAAATATAGTTTGGCAATCATTGATATTTTTAGCCATTGGGCCTATTTTGTCTAAACTGCTGCCATAATCAATTAAGCCATTTCTAGATAATAAACCATAAGTTGGAGTAAAGCCCACAATGCCACAAAAGGAAGCAGGACAAGCAATAGAGCCGCCTGTAGATTCTGCTATGGAAATATGCAGATTTTTTGATTTTTTAGTTATTCCTGCTGAACCTCCTGAACTTCCGCCACAGCACCTTTCTTTATCAAAAGGATTTAATGGTGTACTAAATCCATTTCCTATATTTGTACAGAAACTGCCAAAACCAAATTCATCTTGTATGGTTTTACCCACGATTATTGCACCTTCTTTGATAAGTTTATTAACAACTGTGGCAGTAAAAACTGGTTTGTAACCCTTAAGGATTGTAGAGCAGGCTGATGTTTCCAAGCCTTTTATACAAATACAATCTTTGACAGAAATAGGGACTCCTGCAAGTTTTCCTGAAGGGTCTTTGGAAACTTTTTTTGCAAGATATAGGGCAAGTTCTTTTGAAATATTGCTTAGGTAATGATATTCATTATTTGTTTTTTCTAGTTCCTGAAGAACTTTTGAGGTATAATCAAGGATATCAATCTCTTTTGATTTTACTTTTGCAACAAATTCTTTTATTTGCAATTATACCACCTTCGGGCCCTTAAAATATCCATCTTTTTTCAGGCTGGCATTTTTTAAGGTTTGTTCTTGAGAAAGACTTTTTTCAATTATATCATCACGCATAGTATTTTGAATTTCAATTGGATGAAATGCAGGTTCAATCCTTTTAGTTTCAGCCTTATCTAAAATCTTAAAATTTTCCAGAATGGCGTTAAGTTCAGGCTCTAATTCTTTTAATTCCTTTTCAGATAAATTAATTCTGGCATTTTTGGCAAGCTTTTTGATTAAACTTTGATTGCATTCCATTTTTATAAGATTTGATTCAACAATTCCTTGATAAAATTAAATACTTTATCGAATTTATCTGTTTCTATTGATCCTTGAGCTAAAAATTGATTTCCTCCACCCTTGCCTCCAAACTTTATAGTTAATTTTTGAAAATATTTAGAAGCATCTTGATTTAAATCTGCAGAAAACATAATCAAAATTTGATTGGATTTTTCAGTTTTATTGATTAAAACTATGACAGTTCTATTTCCTCTTAAATTTTGGGCCAATTTAATTAATTGTTTTGGTTCAATTTCTATTAATTTATATTTGAGTTTAATATTGTTGATAATCTCGATTTCAGGTTCGATTTTCGTATCTCTAGATAGCTTTTTGAATTTTTCTAAATCTTTTTTTAAATTTGTTAATGTAGCTTCAATTTTGTCGTATTCTGTTCCCAATATATTAGCAGTTTTTCTAGCAAATGTGGATAATTTATAAAGGTCTTCAATTACATCCACTTTGAATTTTACTTCGTATCTATTAGATCCTGTAGATTTTAATTTTGTAACTAGAAAATTTTTTATTTCTTTGGTATTTTTACAATGTTCACCCGAGCAAGCAGAAAAATCAAAATCCTTTACTTCAATAACCCTAACTTTATTTCCTATGATTCTATCTAATTTAATTCTTATTTCTGGGAAAATTTTGTGAACATCTTCTTTTGTAGTTGAATGTTCTATAATCTCCCTCCCTTCCTTAATGATTTCGTTTACTTGCTTTTCAGCCTTAAATAGATTATTCCAAGTTAATTGGCCATCAAAATATACTGAAGATTCAGTTTCATCTAATTTTATTTTTTTTAATTTTAAATAAGGATTCTCTTTAATTAATGCTTTGCAAAATATGTGCTCTGCACTATGCATCCTAGCTAAAATTTTATTTGGCATCTGTTTATATTCTTATTCCTATAAACTTTATATAATTTTTGGCTACAATTCCTGATAAAGCCTTTGAATAGAATATAGATGAAAGAAAATAGTAAAAGTTAAATATTTGGAGTGCTTTAAATTAGGTTTAGGAGGTTTTAATATGGCTGAAGAAGTAATTGGTAAAATAACACATTTTTTTCCAAAAATAAGCGTGGCAGTATTATCCCTTTCAGGAGATTTGAAAGTTGGGGATAAAATTAAGTTGCAAGGGGAAAAGGATTCTTTTGAACAGGAAGTGACTTCCATGGAAGTTGAGCATGAATCAATTAATGAAGCAAGGGCTGGTGATGATGTGGGCCTTAAAACAAACAACCCTGTGAAAAAAAATTCAGATGTGTTAAAAATAATAGAATAATTTTTTAAGGTTTTATTCTTACCATTGTTCTAGGGAATGCAATGGCATCTTTGATAGTTTCTAATCCGCATATCCAAGAGATTAACCTTTCTACACCAAGACCAAATCCTCCATGGGGAATTGAGCCATATCTTCTTGTGTCCAAATAAAATTCGTAGTTGGCCAGATCCTCCCCTTCCTCAATTAAACGCTGTTTAATTTTTTCTATTTCATGTTCTCTTTGGGATGCGCCAATTATTTCTCCATACCCTTCTGGTGCAATAAAATCGCAGCCTAAAACCACTTTTGGATTTTTTGGCTCTTCTTTCATATAAAATGCCTTAACTGCCTTAGGATAGTGCGTGACAATCACCATGGTATCAAAATTTTTAGTTAATTCATCTTCTTCAAGTGTCCTTAAATCTTTTCCCCAAGCCAGTTTTAAATTATTTTTTTCTTTTAAAATTTTGATGGCTTCGTCATAAGTAATTCTTGGGAATGGCTTTTCTAAACTGGGTTTAAGTTTTTTAATATTCCTTTTTAAAAGTTCCAATTCCTTTGTATTTTTTTCTAAAACTGTTTTAATAACAAATTTGATTAAATTTTCACCTTGATCTTGAATGTCCTTAAAATTGCACCAAGCCATTTCCATTTCTGCATGCCAATATTCTGTTAGATGCCTTGAAGTCTTGGATTTTTCTGCACGGAATGAAGGTGCAATGCAATATATATTTTCTAACGAAAATATTCCTGCTTCTGCATAAAGCTGCCAAGTTTGGGCCAAATAAACAGGTTTGCCGTAATAATTAACTTCAAATAATGTTGAACCCCCTTCGCATTGCGTGGATTGAAAAATTGGAGATTGAAACTCATAAAATCCTTGACCTCTAAAATATTCATGTATTGCACCAAAAACAGTACTTCTTATTTTAAGAATCGCAGTCAATTTTCTAGACCTTAACCACAGATGCCTACTATCTGCTAAAAATTCCTTGCTTTGATCTTTGGTAATTGGAAATACTTCTGATGATCCAACTAATTCTAATTCTTTTACTTGTACCTCATATCCTGTAGGGGCTCTTTCATCCTTCTTAATTTCTCCTGTTAAATTCAATGAGCTTTCAACTAATATATTGCTCGCAATTTCCCAAGCCTTATTGTTTACTGAATCTTTTTTTATTATACATTGGATTATTTCACTTGAATCCCTAAGAATCACAAACACAATTTTTTTGGATTTTCTTTCTCTATAAACCCAACCTTTTAGTTTAACTATGCCAGAACCTTGCTTTATGGCATCTTTTATCATATAATCTTTCATAACTAATATAGTTTTTATTATATTTAAAAACCTTACGCAATTCATCCAAGAAAATTTTCCTTTATTATATTTAAATTTTCATCCAATTTAACTTCTACTGTAATCCATTCTACTTTATCTGTAGTCATCCTTAAGTCCATCCAAGTAATTGTGTTGTTTTCAACAAGAGGATAAGGCACTTTAGCAAATTCTAAAAATTGCCGTGCAAAGAAAGAATTTTTGGATGCTTCAACTTTTTCTTTTTCACTTATTGGGAAATAGTGGAATTTTTTAAATCCACCAATTGTTAAATCAAAATCTGAAATCAGATAGGAGTCAGGGTTAGTTATTACCACCCGCCATCCAAATGGATTAAGAAAATGTGGAATAACCTCAAAATTTGCAGATTCTTCCAATTCTGATACAGCATGTGCTGCCTGGGTATGCAGCCCCACTTTAAAGAATATAAAAATAAAAAAGATGAATAAAGTGGCTTTAGCAATTTTAACTCTATTTTTTGGCTGAATCTTTAAAAACCATATCCCTATAAAGAAGATAATTAAAACAAAAATATCAACTACCGGAATCAAGTTCCAAGCATATCTTATATTATTTATAGGATACATTAATTCTGTCCCAAAAGAAGTAATTGCATCTAAAAATAGGTGGGCAACAATCCCAACCAAACACAAAATAAGGTATTTGAAATATTGTTTCTGCTTCAAGATATAAGAAAAAATAAAGGTAATCATTATTGTGAAAATAATTAGTCCAATGATAGAATGGCTTAAGACCCTGTGATTTACGAAATAAAAACCCGCTCCAAAAAAACGGATTATGAAATCAATATCAGGTATGTTTCCTGCTATTAGTATAGCAATGTATGGCAATCTTTTTTTGCCTTTAATTTTCAAATAATGGATAAGGATTATGCCTATGAATAATGCAAATAATGAGTGGGTTAAATTGTCAGTCATTTTTTAGAATTGCACCTCTTTAAGCTTAATTTTGCCTTTAATATTAAGGAGCTGGAGATGAAGCCTATTAATGAACCGGCAATGATATCACTAAGGTAATGAACTCCTAAATAAAGCCGGCTAAAGGCAATAAGGCATGCAAGAGCAATCCATAGGTATTGTAATTTTTTTGATATTTTTATTAAAAATGGCAAGATTGCAAATGTCATTGCCGCATGCATGCTTGGAAATGAACCATGCGACATATGCTGAACAAGGTTTATTATATTTAAAGTAATATAAGGCCTTGGGCGCGCTATTAAAATCTTTAAAAGATAAGAAACACAAAAAGCAATACCTGTTCCAACTAAGAGCTGCAAAATAAGTTGCTTTTTTTTCTTAATCCAAAAATAGATACATAAGCCCATGATTATAAAAGCTATAGCGCTTCCAATGTATGTTATGCCTTCAAATAAAACATTTAATGGGACCAACCTTAATTTAGAAATTATTTGGCATATTCTATTATCAAAAGCTAAACTTAAGATAAGGCTTAGGAATGCAAAAAAATAATATGCCTCTTTTTTCATTATTATAACAAAATCTTTCTTAAAATATAAAGCTTTCCTAAGAAAAATTTAATAACTTCAATTAATTTTACATATATAAATGAAATATCATAATAAACTTATTTTAAGGATATTTCTAGCTTTTATATTATCAATATTTTACAAACTATTTTATTTTATATTCAAACCGCCCACTCTATACTTTTCTTTTATTATTTTAAAAATGTTTGATAATTCTGCAATTTTAATAGGAAACTTAATGATAACAAAAACACATTCCCTTATTTTTGTAGATGCTTGTGCAGCGGCTTCTGCTTATTTATTATTATCTCTCTTAATACTTTTGACTAAAGGCATATCCCTTATTAGAAGGGCTGCCCTTTTTGTATATGGTAGTCTTTTGATATTAATCTTTAATGTTGTTAGAATCTTAATCCTTTTTTATTGCCTATTTAATTATAGTTATGATTTATTTGTTACAATCCATTTAATTGTCTGGAAATTCCTTTCAACAATTTTTGTTTTTTTTGTTTGGATATATTTGATAAAAAGGTTCAATATTAATAATATCCCCATTTATTCAGATATTAAGCACTTATGGCATATTATTTATAAAAAAAAGTAATTGCACTGAGTGAGGCAAATATTACTATTAAGCCTGCAATCGCTACAGCAAAAGCCATAGTTGGGATTGCTTTTTTTCTATTTAATTTAAAAAACCAAGTTATTAAGCAACCTGTATATGCTCCTGTTCCTGGAAAAGGAATTGCTACAAAAAAGAATAAAACCACAAATGGCACCATCACAATCTTTTTATCAACTTTATTCCTAATACGATTCAAATAAATTATAAAAAGCTTTTTATATGGATAAAACTGCATGAGATATTTATGAAAATAATCTAAGAATAAAAGAATTATGAATATGACTAGGATGTTGGGTATTGTGCTTAATAAATATGTATAAGCAGGATTTATCCCTTTTGCCAGTGCATATGGGATGGCGCCCCTTAATTCTGATATTGGCAGGATACTTAGGATAATGGTTATAAATATTGGATTCATTCTCTCTTAGCTTGAAAGGCAATAAGATCCTCATTGGTTAATATTTTTTTCTTTTTTAATTTACTTTCTACCTCTTCAACTTTCCGTTTTAATGTTTCTTCAGTCCTTTTTTGTTTCGCTTCATGGCGTACTTCTCTTTTTTTCTTAATGTTAATTTGCTGTTTTTGGATTGCTTTTAATCGTTCTTTTAGTATTTTATTTGCTTCTATGAACTCTTGTTTGAAATTTATGAATTTATCAAAGGCATCTTCTTGTATCTTTTTTAATTGATTGATTTCTTTTGAAACTTTTGCAAATTCTTTAAATCCCAATTTCTGATTCTTCATTAGTTCTTTAATTTTATTATGAAACTCGTCCCCTTTTATTTTAGCTGTATTTATTTCTTCAGATATTTTAGTTGTTTGTTTTTGGATTTCATCAACTTCTGCCATAGAAGCCATCTTCTTTTTTAAAGAATTTATTTCTTTCATAATCTTTTTTTCTTTATCAAAAGAAACAGCTTGTGTTTCTAGTCTTAATTCCAAATCATCTATCTGTTTTTGAAATAATTTCAAGTTTACATTTTTAATTCCAAGTTTGGTTAGAAGCCCATCTCTTTTTTTATAAAGCTCTTTGATTTCTTTTATTAAAGTATGTACATTTGTATTAAATTTATTTCTTTGTTTGGTTAGATTATTAATTTTCTTATTGAATTTAGTTCTATTATCTCTTAAATCTTTGGCATTCTCAATTAATTTGGCTATATCTTTTTTAAAGTCCTCTTTCTTTTTAAACCACTCTTCTTTAAGCTTATTTAATTCATTTAATTTAATTTTCAAGTCTTTAAAATTCAAACATTTTAATTTTTCTTGTAATTCTTTCTGCTTTTTAGAATCTATTTGCTTATTATTTTTAGAGGTTACTTTTTTAGGATTCACTCTCTTTCTTTTAGAGTTTTCACTAAGTTTTTTTTCTATTTCTAATTCTTTTTTTGTTTTACTTTTTTCATCATCCATGAGTTTATCACTTTTTCAATTTTTGCGTCTAAAATAAAAGATAAAAAAAATTTAACCAAACAGTGCCCCTAATCCAGCGGCTGCTTGACTATCTTCTTTCTTTTCTTCTTTCTTCTCTTCTTTCTTTTCTTCTGGTTTTGCTTCTGCAGGTGCTCCTGAATCTGCGACAGGCATTGCCATTGAAACTGCAGCCTCTTTAATGGCACTTTCAATATCTACACCATCCAAAGCAGCAATTAAGGCCTTTATCCTACTAGCGTCAGGGCTAACTCCTACAGCATCTAATACTTTTTTTACTGAAACTTCTGTAATTTCTTTTTCTGCTTTATGAAGCAACATTGCAGCATATACGTAAATCATTTTTTAATCCTCCTATATTATTATCATTCTGTTTTTGATTTGAGAGTTTGCATTTGTCTCTCTGCTTTAGCAAGTATATCTTTTATATTGTCTTTTGTAACAATATCTTGGGAATCTACTAAAGCTTTTGCGTCGCGATATGCTTTGATGATAAAATGTTTAATTGTAGCATCACAAAGATAATTTATATGCATTGCTAGATTAAATGCTTCCATATTAAGATGTTTAATGTTGTTAATATATTCTTTTTCATCAATAGCAAGTATGTCTTTTGCAAAAATAGTGCCATTTTCCAGTACTGCGATAAGATTCAATCCTACTTCCATAGGCTCAATTCCCAATCTCTGCAATAAAGCAGCACTTTTTGCATCAATTACTTCTCCTTCTTTAACAATAACTTTATCAGCTTTAATTGCAACTTTTCCATTTTCGATAGCTGTTTTTAATCCTACTGATCCTAATTCGCTAATAATTGGGCCCGGTGCAAATTGTGTTGGTCCTGCTTTGATTTCAATATCGTTTGGAGCTTTTTGCCCTGGTTTGGCAGGAGCTGTAGATTTATTCTTTTGTAAAACTTTATATAATTTAAATGGATTTTCTTCGGTAAATATTAAAGCAGGCATACCTTTAATATATTCTTTTAATTTTGTGATGCCTTTAATTTTATCTTTAAGTTGATCTATGGCGATATTAATTAATCTTCTTTTGCACATTCTTATAACTACTTTTTTTTTCAATTGCAATCTCATCTTGAGCAATTGGGCTGCTGGAAGATTTTCCATATCAACTATTCCTAAAATCTTAGAACTTTGCATGAACTCCTTAATTTTTTTGACTTCTTGGCTTTTTTTCTCTGAAATTATTGCTTTTGGTGAGTTCATTTGTCATCACCCACTTTGATTGGATGGCTCATAGTTAATTTTAGTAAAAAAGATTTGAAATTATTTTTGCCTTGAATTAAATTCTTTAAAACATTGTCATAAACAGCTAAGCCATTTTCTACTAATTCTTCATCTTTCATAATTTCTGTTCCAATACTACATTTAATTATTAATTCCCCCTTAGTATTTAATCTAATCATTTTTTGAAGTTTTTCATAAAGTGGCTTTAGGATTATTTTTGGTGGAACTATGCATCCAGCTTTAGGATTTGGCATTTTTCCCCTCCTCCCTAAAATCTGTCCAAAATTTTTAGCTACTTCAGGCATTAAATTAGCCTGTGATACAAAACAACCACATTTAGAAGCTAATTTTTTAATTTTTTTCTTATCTTTTGCATATGATTGAAAATTCTTTTTTTCTATAACTTCATCAAAAAATTTTTTTGCTTCTAAAACTAATGAATCATCAACAAAAATCCCTACTGGAGTTTTTTTACCTTTGCCATGAGGCAATTGCATAAAAAAATCTATTTTGTTTTCAGGTTTTTTTAAATCCAGGTTCTTAAGATTAATTATTAAGTCAACACTTTGAGCAAATTTCTTTTTATATTTAGAATCCCTAAGTTTTTTTATTGTTGTTAATATCTGTTTTTTGTCCATGTTTTTCCCTCCTACATATTTAATGTAGTAATAGTGGGTATTAGTTTAAAATGAATTTATTAATCCTATTTAAATGTGTCGGTTTGTGATTTTTGTTGGATTAGTCACGTTATTGGTTTATGTTTTTATTTGTAGATTTTTATGATTTTTGAATTTTCAGGCAATAAACTTAAATAAGGCTTGAGCCTATAATCCAAAAGGAGGGATATTTATGAAAATTAAAAATGGAGATAAAGTAAAAATAGAATATACTGGCAAATTAGAGGATGGTACAGTTTTTGATAGTTCTGAAAAATATGGCAAGCCTTTGGAAATAGAAGTTGGCGCAAAAAAACTAATTAAAGGTTTTGAAGATGCTTTGATTGGAATGGAGGAAAATGAAGAAAAAGAAGTTACAATTAATCCAGAGGATGCTTATGGCCAACCAAACCTCCAATTGAGGAAAAAGGTACCAAGGGGCAGATTGCCAAAGGAACCTGAGCCCAAAAAAGGTATGGTCCTCTTGATTGGCACTCCTGATGGTCGGCAATTCCCGGCAAAAATTATAGAAATCTCTGAAAATGAAGTTTCTTTAGATTTGAATCATCCTTTGGCTGGAAAAACTTTGATTTTTAAAATCAAGGTTGTTGGCATTAATAACTAAATTAATTTTATTTTTTTATATTTAATTTTACTAATTTTAAAAATATAGAATTAGTCCATGCAAAACCACATTCAATAGGGTATCTTCCCACTTTGCCTTCTTTGCATTTAACAACATCATATTTTTCCCAAAATTTGCCTGTTTTCAAAAATATTTTTTTATTCAAATCAAGCCATTTTCGGGCAATCCTTTCAGCATCTTTGTTAAAGCCATAATTCATCAATCCTTTGATTACAATCCAATGCAGATTTGCCCAGCCATTTGGATAATCCCATTGCTTGTTTTCATCTTTAAGCCCAGTTTTTTGTGTTACTGCCAAACCACCTTTATATTCAAAGTTCTTTAAATGATTCTTGACTTTAATAGCTATTTTTTTAGATACCATATTGGCCCATAATGGATAAAAGCCTGCCAATGAATAGAATTTACTTCTTTTTTCATATTTATGATTATAGTCGAAAAAAAATCCTTTCTTTTTGTCCCATAATAATTTCATAATTATTTTTTTTCTTTTCTTGGCAAGTTTTAGGTATTCTTCTTTTTTAAGTTTGTTTCCAATAATCCCAAAAAATTCAGAAAGATCAATTTCATATTTATATAAAGCACTATTAAGATCAATGGGTAAACGATTTAAGCATCTTTGATTGAAGCGTGAAGTCATATCCCAACCTGATTCTTGTTCAGCAGTCAAGTGAGTGAGATAATGATCAGCATATCTAGACAATCCTTTGTGGATTAAATGGTTATTATCCATCCAGTAATTATTAAGCTCCTTTTCAGCCACCAATGTTACTTTTTTTAGCCATCTTTTATTTTTTTTAATGTTATATATTTCTTGAGCCATAGAAGTAAGAAAAGGGATTTGAGAAATGCCTAAATTATAGAACCGGTTGTTTAAAGGTATAATGTCGAATCTTTTAAATAAATATATTAGATTATCAACCATGCCTTTAGCAAGCTTTATTTTTTTAGCTTCTATTAAACCCAGAATTATAAAATAAGTATCCCAATAAAACTGATAACCTTTAAACCTGGGACTTGAAACTGAAGGGCAAATAAATTTGTTTGGCAAACCGATTATAACTTTTTTATCTTTTTTTTGTGAAGTAGCCAATTCTTGCCAGTAATTATTAATGTATACCAAAAGCTCATAATAGTGATCCTTCATCTAGTATTTTAGGTGTTTATGATGTTTATAAATTTTTAGCTCAAATTTGCTGCCCCAATCAGCCCGGCATTTTCTTTAAGTTTGCTTTTAATTATCTTTGTGGGTTTAAGCATTGTATTCTTTTTCATGACTTCTTTTGCTGGCTTTAAAATTAGGTATCCAGCATTAGAAATGCTTCCGCCGATTATTATTGCATCAGGATCAAAAATATTATTTATTGTTGCTAATCCTATCCCTAAATATTCGCCTAGAATCCGATATACCTTTTTTGCCTTGAGATTCCCTTTTTTTCCCATTTGTTCTATTTTTAAAGGATGCAGGGATTTTCCAAAAATTTTTTTTGAGGATTTTGCTATAGCTCTTGTAGAAACATATTCTTCTAAACATCCCCTATTGCCGCAAACGCATTTTGTTCCATCTGCTTTGATTGTAATATGGCCTAATTCTGCTGCGTTCCCCCTGCCATGATATAATTTTTTATTAATTATTATCCCACCACCAAGTCCTGTCCCAATTGTAAGAAAGATTAGATTGTTATAGCCCCTACCTGCCCCATAAAGAAATTCTCCCCATGCAAAAACATTGGTATCATTATCCATAATAACTTTAATTTTATATCTTTTTTGAATCATTTTTTTTAAATGGACGTTTTTGAATTTGGGAATATTTGGCAGGTTAAGAACGCTTTCCCTTTTTGCATCTAATGTTCCAGGAACCCCTATGCCTATACATTCTACATCTGATTTTTTAATCCCTTGGATAATAAAATCAATGCATGTGAATAAATTGTTTAATATCTTTTTCTTTCCTTTTTTTGCTTCGGTGGGCATCTTTATTTTTCTAATTATATCCTTACCTTTCACTAGGGCAACTTTAATTTTGGTGCCACCAAAGTCTATGCCAATTTTAAATTTCATTCCATCACTTCCAAAAATGATTTTAATCTTTTTTGCGGGTTAGATGATTTAACTATTGCAGATGCTACCAGGATTCCTTTTATTCCAAATTCTAAAGCTTTTTTAACATCTGTTGCAGTAGATATGCCTGAACCGCATAATGGAATCACCACTGTTGGCTTAACCAATTCAACAAATTTTTTAATTTTTTTTGGTTTAACCTTTGAAATTGAAACCCCTGTAGATATTAATTTGGAATCTTCATAAGCAATATAATCTGGCTTAAGTTTGATTATTTTTTTGGCACTTTTTATATCTGGGACACAAACAATTGTTTTTAAATTGAGTTCTTTACATCTTTTAATTGTTTTTTTTATTGAATTAATATTTGTGCTATGTTCAGCATGGTTTAATAAAGTGCCATTTGCGCCAGCTGATTTAATTGCTTCTGGCAAAATAAATCCAGTATTTCTGCCTTGCCTTAATCCACTAGAATTTTGGGCAAATATTTGCAGTTTTGAATTCTTCTTTAAACGATAGATATCAGTTGCTTGTGCACAAATTATTATTTTATTTGATAAATGTTCAAGCTTTTTTGTAAGTTGTTCGGCCTTTATTCCTGTTCCTTGAGGATAAGTTTTATAATTAATTATTATCATACTTTACTCCTTTTCCATTATTTAAAAATGCAAATTTTTTTGGTGATTTTACAAAACATTCATGTAAGGGGATATTAATCTTATTATATGATTCGATTTTTTGCTTTTTTAGTTTTGGCAGGTTTTTATAATTTTTATTTTTAACAAATTTTATTCCTTTTTTACTTGCCAATCCAAAATATGCTCCCCCTTTCTTTTTCATTATATCCTTGTATTCTGATTTGAACTTTGAACTGACAATGTTTGCCATAATTAAAGTTTTATTGCTTGCATTGATTGTGATATGTCCAAAATTCGGAGGGATAATAATCCTGTCCCCTTTTTTAACTTTGATAACTTTAACTTCAGTTATTTTTTCATTTTCTTTTTTTTGCAATAAAAGGCAGGCTTTACCATTAAGTATTTCATAGATTTCAGGGTAAGTTAGGTTGGAATTTGGGATTTTGGGATGGAAATGCCCCTTAGTTTTGACATATTCTTTTCCTATAATTCTTGGTGGCATTATTGTAATATCATAACGTAAATTATGTTTTTTAAATAATCTTTTTTGGTTTGTTATATTCCTGTACATATAATAAAGATTTGCTTTGTCTGTTATGGGTTTATAGAGGATATTTTTAATATCTTTTAGTTTGCGGATTTTTGGTTTTGGAACTTTGATTTTTTTAGAGATTAGCTTATCTGTATAAATTAATGGCAATCCTGAAATTTTTTTCAAATCAATCATTTTAATCTTTTAATAGCATCTTGCACTGTTTTATTGTTAAAAATTATATCTTTGACAGCTTTGGTCATTTTAAGGGGGTATTCATGCTGCCATATGTTCCTGCCAATAGCCATTCCCTTAGCTCCAGCCTGCATTACTTCAAAAACTTCCTGCAATACGTTTTTAGATGTTTTTTTTGAACCTCCAGCAACTAATACTTGTACTTTGCCAGCACTTTTAATTACCCATTCAAATGAATTAATTGTGCCAGAATATCTAGTTTTTATTATGTCTGCGCCAAGTTCCAAACCAATTCTTGCAGCGTAGGCTAAATTTTTTTTAGAGGTTTCATGTTTTATAGCCTTGCCTCTTGGGTACATCCAAGCTATTACCGGCAATTTATTTTTATGGGCTTCCCTTTGAATTTTTTCAAATTCTTGGAACATTTTTTGCTCATGGCAACTACCAACATAAATGGTATAACCTACAACTTTTGCTCCCAAATCTATTGCTTCTTTTACTGTACAAAGCTGTGTTGATAATGGATCTCCTTTAAGAAATTTTGTTTTTCCATTAAGCTTCAGAATTAAAGGGATTTTTCCCTGATAATATTTTTCTGCAATCCCTTTTTGTAAAATGATTCCATTAAATTTTCCTTTAATTGCAATATCC
>JAYEMU010000009.1:0-21843 GCA_034718475.1 Nanobdellota archaeon | reverse complement strand
TCTAAGCGTGGACTCAAGGGGCTGATATTTTAGCCCTTTGGTCTAAATCCCTGTTTTGACTTTGCTCATCCATGATGTTGGATGAATGTTACTTTAAGAATTCTTGTATGTGTAATTGTATATCTAAGAGTTCCACTTCGCTTTGCTCGTTCCACCCAAATTTCTTCGCCATGATGCCTTCGGCTCGGCTCAGAAACTTCCCCAAATCCCAATGTTATGTCTAATTGAGTTTGAGTTTTAAAGACGGGCACGCGCTTAGTCCTTCGGACATATTGCTCCGGCTTCGCCTCAGAAATTTATATTAGAAATAATCTTACTAAAGAGGGCTTTCTCGTTGCTGGAAGAAAAGTTAATTGGTTTTTAGGTGGAACAAGTATCGCAGCTTCATGGATTTGGGCTCCTGCTCTTTTTGTTTCTGTGCAATTAGCTTATGAAAAAGGTATCGCAGGAATTTTTTGGTTTACTTTACCAAACATAATTGCCCTTGCTCTTTTTGCATTTCTCGCTCCTGCAATTAGAAAGAAAATGCCAGAGGGTTACACTTTACCTCAATATATTAAACATAGATTACAAAGTGAAAAAGCACATAAAGTTTATCTTTTCCCATATTTCTTTTATCAAATTATGACAGTTACAGTTCAGATTTTTGTAGGTGGAAGTTTAATTTATCTCTTAACAGGAATTCCCCTAACAATTATTATACCAATTTTATTAATCATTGCTTTAATCTACACATATATTTCAGGACTTGAAGCATCAATCACAACTGATTTTATTCAGATGGCTATGATTGTTGTGATTGGAATAATAATCCTTCCACTAACTTGGAATGTTGCAGGAGGGCTTTCTTCAATAGGTGCAGGACTTGGAGGATTAGCAGGAATTAGAAATATATTTGACCCTGGCATTGCATTTTCTTTAGGCATTGTTACTTCAATAGGTTTAATTGCAGGAGCAATATCTGACCAACAATATTGGCAAAGAGCTTTTGCAATTAAAAAGAACCATTTGGTTAAAGCATTCATCTTTGGAGCATTACTTTTTGGAATTGTTCCAATAGCACTCTCAACTCTTGGGTTTTTAGGAGCAAATTCTGCTCTTGGAATTACACTTCCAGCAGGTGTTGATGCTTCAATGATTGGAGTTCAAGTTGTCGCAACATTACTTCCTGCCTGGGCAGTATTCTTATTTGTCATAATGTTACTATCTGGATTGAGTTCAACATTAGATTCTGGACTTTCAGCTGCGAGTTCATTATGGGTAACTGATGTTTCAAAGAAAAAAACAGATGATGAAGCAATTAAATCCGCAAGAAAAGCGATGTTTGGAATAGCAATCGTTGGATTATTAATAGCTTTAGCTGTTAATTATATTCCACAATTTGGACTTTTCCATCTCTGGTGGATATTTAATACAATCGCCGCTTGTGTTGTTGTTCCAACTGTATTAAGTTTATATTGGAGCAGATTAAGTGCAAAAGGTGTTTTATGGGGAGTTTCAACAGCATTCATAATCGGGCTTCCTTTATTCATTTATGGAAACTTCATAAATAATGAAATTATGATTGTAGGAGCTTCATTATTCATAATTTTGATTAGCACATTATTCTGTTTAGCTATGCCGAGAAAAACACCTTGGAAAGCAGAACAATCACAATAAAATTTTCCACCCCAGATTATTTCTATTTTCTTTTTTATAAAAAAAGAAACAAAAAAGCGCGCGTGCCCTAAAAGATAGTCTTCTACGAAGATAATTTATATCATAAAACTCAAACTCAACTCTGCGGTTTTTCCTTCGAAAAAATCCTTGGGGACGTCTTGCAGACTTTCGCTTCGCTCACCCAGACATAACAGCGCGCGATGTTATCTACAATTTGAAAACTCCCTTTTTGAACTCTCCTTAAAAGACATAAGAAATTTTTGTGTCGTTGCCCTTTTAACTTATTCTGGATTGTTACTTATTATTTCATTAAGATTAATTCCTTCAATACTTTCTTCCATTAATTCTTTTAACTCATTAAACATACTTTGATCAGCTCCGTCTGCCTTTTGCAAAGTTTCTGGAGAGATAATTGTCAATGTGTTACTAACTGGTTTAACATAGTTTCTTGAAATCAATTTTGCATCTGGGTGACCCTCAAACCATTCATAACATTTAAACCTATAATATTTATTAGCAGGAATTCTTAAGTAATTATATCCATAAATGATTTCATTATTTCCATTAAGATAAGATACCCCATTTACTAAATATTCCCATTTATTAACGTTCTGTCCAGATGAGACTTCACTATCTTGATAGACACAACCTCTAAATGCATTACAATAATATTCTCCAATACCAAAGCTACAAGTATATTGCGTGCTTGCCGTCTTACGATTAAACACCATCTTCACTGGAATAAAAAGTTCTGCCATGTTGTTACTGAATACCATTAGTTTGTTCTTATAAGCACTTATCCCAACATCATAGCATAATCCAGACATATCACAATACTTATTACTACTTGAATCTAAAAATTTCGCATTATAATCATGATAATATAGAATACGGTCTTCATTAGTTTTTATTTTTGTTATTGTTCTTAATGGGCAATTATTACGATCAAAACATGGAGTGGGATCTGTAGCATACCAATTTCCGTCAGCAAAGAATATTATTCCCACGTGGTTTATATCTTGGATAGCGTAAATAGCAGGAATCCCTGCTCTTCTCAACATACTAGCGGCCATAAATGAACCGTCAAAGCACACTCCGTATTGAGAATCAAAAATATTTGAATATGATTCTTGGTCGTTTGTCTTTGAGTTACATACCCCTTGATTTTGGAGATCTTGAGTACAATAATTCCTTGAAGTAAGAACATAACTAATAATTCTTTCTGCTTTCTCTAAATCAGAGCTTGCTCCTACAATTAACTCATTTACTTTATTAACCATGGGAGCATAATTCCACCAATCTTTGTAATTTGTTTCCCATATCACAATAGAGTGAGAAAGAAATGTGTCAGTATTTTCTGAAGCAACACTATTTTGCACTTTTGGAATATAAGCACCATCAATTAGTTTACAATCACTTGGACAATTAATCTTAAACGGATCAAACCGATACTCAATATCTGTAGCAACTGGAACGTCTTCACATATATGATTAACACATTGACCTTCTGTACAATCCTCATCATTACAACATTCGTATTCAACACATTGGTGGTTACTTACATATTCACAAGAACCACATGATAATGTCCGGCAATTATGATTAGAACAATATTCATTAGCACCACAATCAGAATTGCTACAGCATTCATATTCAATACATTGGTGGTTTTCAACACGACCGCAGGAACAGGGTACTTCAGTGCAATAATTATTCACACATTCTTTTATACTTGGACAATCATCATCAGAACAACATTCAACATCCTCATATCTGTATTTTTGATCACTCTTCTTTATACATTGACAATTATCTTTATCTAACAATTCATATTCTTCAGAATAAGTATATACTTTTTGTTTGTCGTTACAACTATAATAACTCTCTTCAGATATTGTTTTCTCATCATTACATATTAAATCACATCTTTCACAACCAACAACAAAAATTACTAAGAAAATTAAAATGACTAAAAGCAAATATCTCTTTTTTATCATAAAAACAAATAAATTATTGAACTTTTTAAATTTAACCTTTATTTGTAAGTAGAAAGTCTACTAGAGAAAAATCTCATGAATGCTATAATTTGCATACTCAAAGGTTACCCTCTGAAGATGTAATGCCCTAATCTATGCAAACTTAGCTGACCTAACTTTCTACTTACGATATTCGCTTATTCCAAAACTTCTAAAATCCTTGATTTAAACTTTGTTTTGCCGCCAGATGGTTTTGCAAGAACTTTACTGCAAACTAAACAATTAACAACTGACGAGCATTTGCCAAAAATAACTTGTTCATTTTTACAATTTGTACATTTGACTTTTATAAATTTTCCTTTTGGTTCTTTTATTTTATTCATTTTAAGTATGTGAAACCTCAACTTTTTTTGCCCTGTTTCCTATCAAAAGAATAGATTTGCCGCAATCTTTGCATTTCAGTTTTAAATTTACTTTTTTACTCTTTTTGGCACCATAACGCTTCCATTTATTTATTGCCCCTCTTGAAAAACTGCCTTTATTGCCTACACCCCTAAATCCACCCCTAAGCCTAATTCTCTTTTTTGAGCCTCTAGATAACGGATGGACCTTATTTTTGCCTTGTTGCTTAACAATTGAGATAGTCATCTCTTTATGTGCCTTGCATTTTGGGCAATATTTTTTTAATTTCTTTGGAACTTTCATTTTTTTTGAGCTTGTTTATTTTTTATCAAATTTTCAGCCATATCTTTTGGCAGTTTAACTGCATTATCTTTGGCATATGGACCATATACATTAAGGTCTGTCCCAACGAATTCAGGAACATCATCAACCATCAAAACCTCTATAATATTATCATCGACTTCACTTGCTCTTTTTAAACCTTTTGGTTTTTCAACCTTGGGCATACTACATTTAAATAGATTATGCAAGATATTTTGCCTATAATCATTAAGATTTGTTAAAACTGAAAAAAAGAATGTTTGCTCTTCAGGAAGCATTGAGGCTGTATCATGGCCATTTCCATCATTTCTAGAACTCAAAAGGGCTTGTTGAACTATTTTCGATTCTCTTTTTTCATAAAGTTTCTTAAGTATTTTTTGAATATTTCTAAACTGTGTTCTTGTTTTGTCAATTTCAGAAGATGCAAAAATATTATCTTTCTTTTCTTGGGAAACAAGAATGGCTTTTTTATTATTTAAATATTCAATAACCTCATTAAAAAATGTTGCATTCAATTTTTGCAATTCAAATTTAGATTTTTCCCTACGCAATAAATCATATAGATTTTCATAGGTTATCAGAATCTCTTTTTTTGCCATATTTAGATTAAGTAAATTAGGTCTTTAAATCTATTTCTATAGTTTAACCACTAAATTGAATAGGTGTCGTGACAACCACCAGGAGTTTTCTTCCAACAATTATAAATCTACAAAAGTTTCAAAACATTCTTGCCCAATATTATGCCTATTTTGCCCTTTTTACATGCTCTTTCAGAAAAGCTTTGCACTTTATCTTTCCTTTTGCCATCATATAATAATAAGGCAACAGGATCACTAGAATGGGCTTTTAATTTGCATGGTGTTGCATGGTCAGAAGTTACTATTAATTTAAAATTAGTAAATTTCTTAAGTTTGCTAAAAAAATTTTTATCTATTAATTCCAACATTTTCATTTTTTCTGCAGGCAAGCCATCATGTCCAGGAATATCACATTCTTTAAAATGCAAATAGAAAGAATTATACTTGTCCCATTTATTATTAAGCGCATCTAAAGAAGCCTCAATTGTTTTGTTTAATCCTTGATACAAGAATTTATAAACATTCCTTGTTTTGCATTCTGGGTAATCAAATTTCAAAATATCCATCCCAGCCAAATCTGCAATTCCTATCTCTAAAGGCATTGAAACAACTGCTGCCCAACCTTTTTTTTGAGGAAATTTTGGCAAATTATTTCCTGCATCCCTTGGCAATATAAGATTTGCTGACAATAATCCCCGCTTTATTCTTTTTTTATTTATTTGATGATCATTTAAAATTTTAATTGATTGGTTCACAAAACTATTCAACAAGCATGCTGTCATTTCAGAACCTTTCTTTAATGCTTTCGCTTCTTTTAATTTTTTTTTCTTTGAATAACTTGCAACCCCAAATTTTCCTTTCATTTTATATGCAGGATCTATATTTGAAACATCTGGAAGATAATTTCCGTAAAATACTAAAATCCCCCTATGCCCTATTGTGCTTTTAAAGTCAAACTTACAAGGCAATATTACTTCCTCATTAATTGCTTTGGCAAGCCCTTTTGCTTCTTTAGTTGTTAGTGTCCTGCCAGCCCTTCTCTCTACTATTTGCCCATCCTTGACAGTTGCAAAATTTGTCCTGAATGCAACAAATGGTTTTTTAAGCCTTATTCCCGCTCCATATGCCTCAAAAGGACCCCTCCCAGTAAAATATTTTCGATAGTCATAACCCAATAAAGAAACTACTGCCACATCAGATTCTGGCGCTATTCCTACACCTACAGTGCGCACCAAGCCACAAACCCCTTCTTTGGCAAAATAATCTAAATTAGGCATTTTTGCTGCTTCTAATGAAGATTGATTTTTAAATTCATTATTCCTGCCAGAAGCACCGTCTAAAATAACAAAAATGTTTTTCATATAGTAAAACTTATAACTTCTAGATTTTTAAATCTTTTCTTATGAAGATAAAACAGATTCCAGAAGATTTTCAAGTCAAAGAAATAATTAAGATGAAATTAGAAGAGGGGCCCTACACTTATTTAAAAATTAAAAAAAAGCAATGGACTACTTTTGAGATTATTAAAAAAATTGGTTTTGAATTAAAAATCAAAGAAAAAAGATTAAGCTTTGCAGGAATAAAAGATAAACAAGCTATTACTGAACAGATTATTTCAATCTTTAAAATCCCTAAAAATTGTTTAAAAAATATTAAAATAAAAGGTTTGAAAATTGAAATTCTGGGAACAGGCAAAGAAAAGATTCATTCAGGATTATTAGCGGGCAATGAATTTGTCATTACAGTTAGGAATCTTATTCATAGTTCAAAACTTGATATAAGAAATATGCCTAATTACTTTGATTCTCAGAGGTTTGGCAAGAATTCAACAAACCATATTGCGGGCAAGGCCTTAATTAAAAAAGACTTCCAAAAGGCTTGCCAATTATTAGATTTTAAAGTTGAAAATAACGACTATGTAAAAGCCTTGAAAAAAAATCTTAAATTATTAAAATTAATTTTAAATTCTTATCAAAGTTATATTTTCAATCAAGTTTTAGCAGAATATGTCAAGTCTAAAAGCCCAGTTTACAAAGAGATAAAAACTAAATTTGGCAAATTAATTTTTTCCTCTTACTATGATAACATTAAAATTCCCTTACTATCTTTTGATACACAAATAAAAGGCCCTGCAAAAGCCATTTACCAAAATATCTTAGAATCTGAAGGTATATCCCAAAAAGATTTCATCATCAGGCAAATGCCAGAATTATTAACGCTAACCCATTTTAGGCAAGGGTTTGTTAAGATTTTGGATTTAAAATCTGAGATTCAAAAGGATGAATTAAACCCAAATCGCTTAAAACAAATTTTTAGATTTAGATTGCCCAAGGGATCTTATGCTACAATTGCCATTAAAGCATTTTTTTACTTAAAAATCTCTAAAAAAATAACTTCTAAGGAATAGTAACCTTTTTAAAGGATAAGCGGCCATTATAACACAAAAATGAGAAAGATAAAAAGCTTTTTAAAAAGAAAATTTTCAAAGAAAGGATTAGAAAAAACAATTCAAGAACAGGAAAAAAGGATTAAACAAAAAATTCAAGAACTTTATTCCGGACTTGAATTTTTGCCTAAAGAAAAACATCTGGCATATCAAGATTACTTGAATGAATCTAAAGATAAAGATGGATTCATCCCTAATCTGGATTCAATGTTAAGTATGATAGAATTAACTTGTCGGAATTGTTACAATGAAACAGGAAAAAGGTGGTATTCAAGGCTTAACCTAAATCTTGAATTTATAGAATATCGACTTGTAAATTTAAAAGAAACTAATACAAAACTGGAAAATTTCTTAAATTCCGGCCAAAGCACTTATCAAATAAATAATGCTTTTAGGTTTATTCAAAATTCTAAAATTGGTGTTCAAAATATAGAAAAAATAGAAGAATCAATTATTAAAGAGGCAGAATTACTCTTGGAAGTATATCAATCACCTAAAATCCGACAGAGTTCACAAGCAATAATCCAATATGGCATTTCAATTAAAAAAGGGATTGAAAAATTCAAAGGATATCTTCAGACTATTGAAGCCCGCCTGCCAAAAGAGAGGAAGCTTACTAATTAGTAACTTTTCCCAGAAGTTTTTTCCTAATTGAAACGTACGTAGAAAGTCAGGTCACAAAAATTATTAAGGATAGGGCTGTTTTATATTCAAGACTGCCTATTAGCAATACAGATTAGGTGTTCCATGCAATAATTAAAAAGTAGACTTTCTACGTACGCAATTTATAGGTAAGTTTATAAGAAATTATTACTTCTATAAACCTATAAAAATCGAGGTGTTTAATCAATGATGAAAAAAACTTTAGTTGTATTATTAATCTTAGTATATCTGTTTTCTTCTTTTGCATTTGCTCAAGATGAAACAAACGACGTAAGTGCTCAGGAACCAGAGCCAACGCCTGAACCAGAACCGGCAGTTGATACAGAGCCAACGCCTGAACCAGAGCAGCCAGTTGACACAGAGCCAACGCCTGAACCAGAACAACCAGTTGATACGGAGCCAACGCCTGAACCAGAACAACCAGTTGACACAGTGCCAACAACTGAACCAGAACAACCAGTTGACACAGTGCCAACAACTGAACCAGAACAACCAGTTGACACAGTGCCAACAACTGACACAGAACCTGCTCCCGATTCAAGACCAGCTACTGAACCTATAAATGACCCTGATAGAAGGATTTGTGAAACATTTATTGATGGAGCTGGATGTAAGGTAACCAATTGCAACGACGGTTTCCATGAGCAGATATGCCCTGACAATCAACAACCTTCCCATGATTATGACCATGATAAGAAATGTTGGGTTGGCGATCAAGAAGTGCCTTGCCCAGACTCACCAGAACCTAAAAGATACCTTAATGTACCAGCAGGATGCCGAGTTATTGTTGATTCTAACGGTTTTTCAAGGGTTGAATGTCAAAATGATGTAAAAAATGATTGCCCTTCAGATGCTTCTCTTGACGAAAAAGCGAATGCCTGCAGGGAATCTGGAGGTCAGCCAACTAAAAGGTCTACTCCCGATAGATGTTCATTCATAGAATGCTCTTTTGGCATGGTGCCTCGAACCATGGATGGACAGCAACCTAGCGGATTTTTAGGCTCTGGCGGAACTTGCCCTACAAAAGAAGATATAAAGAACATAGAATCCAAATGCTATGAGCAAGGGCTCAGGCCAGTAATAAGGAATAGTGGCGGATGCGCTGTTGTAGACTGCGTATCTGATATGGCAAGGGAAACAAGATGCCCACAACAACCGCCTGAGGATATAAGCAGGAGCGACTGCGAAGCAAAAGGTGGAAAGTTCATCAAGGATATTCGGGAGGATGGATGCATGGAGTTTAGATGCCTCGCTCCTGAAGATGCAACAACATATTGCAAGACTGACATACCTCAGAATGCATTTGAAAAATGCAAGATTGAAGGCGGAGAATTAACTGTCAAAAGAGATGATAGGGGTTGTGTAATCTTTTTCGATTGCATAAGGAGGGGAAAGGCTGAAGACATTGAATTTGAGTATATTGATGAAATCCCCACTACAGCAAGAGTATTGTCTGCCGTGCTCAAGATGGAATCGCTGAAGATTCAATTTGACAGGTTGCAGGAGGATATCAGAGGAATAGCAGAATATTATGATTCTGAAGGAAAAAGTGGCGAAGCAGAAAAGTTTTATAGGGCAGCAGGAATGTTTGATGCGGCCAAGAACAAGATTGAAGAGACAAAAAAGAAACTCAAGAACAATCTCCAAACGCTTTCGCCGGAAGATGTAATGGCTGTAAAATATGACTTAAAGTACATTAATGAAGTAGTGTTCAAGGACATACTTTACGTGCTATTGAGCGCTGAAGGCGAAAAGGTACCATCTGAAGAATGGAATTCTGCGCAGAGGACAGAGCATGAATTAATTGAAGATAAGTTCAACTTCGATAAGGGTTTAGATACGCTTCCACAAGAAGAGAACTGTGGTTTTGACAGCTGGTGCTTTGAGCAAAACCTAAGGATATGCAAGCCTTCAACTTTTGATCCTAGCCATGGCACAAAAGTATACATAGAAGGTATTGATGCTGGTGGAACGAATACGTGCGTGATGAGAATAGTCTCTTATTCTAGGGGGAATGAGCAGCAGATGAAATGCTTTTATCCAAATTATGCATTTGGTTCACCAAGCGCAGACAGCATACTTCCATACTGTAAAGGGGAACTAAAAAAGGAGTTTAAGAGGACAGGAACTATTACTCAAACTTCCCAACCAATAGATGGCGAAATGATGGGTTGCGATAAGGTAAGGGGTGGCATAAGCCCTGAAGGTGTTTGCGGCAATGGTTGCTGTGAAGAAAACTTCGGAGAAAGTCATTTCAATTGTCAGCGAGACTGCATGGCCCCAGGAATGGAAAGGGTTCAAGGAATGGATATGGCGCCACAAATAGAAAGGCGGTTTAGACAGCAGGCATCAGGTGGTGGCGGCTTTGTTAGTAACACGGTTGGTTTCGTTACTAGAGTATTTGGAGGTGAATTTTAGATGAAAAAAATATTATTGGTGCTAGTACTGCTGTTACTAATATCAGTTATTGCAGTTGGTTGTAGTGATTCCTCTTCAGATATCAATTCTGAGGAACAAGTCTCTGAAAAAGTTATTGGAATCAGCGAGGATATTGATAAGATTAGTACTACAATAGACGACATTGACCAAGGGCTCAGCCCTTGAAAAAGTAAAACTTTTTTTATTTTTTTTGTAAAATTAATCTAATTTATTTATAAAATTTTGGGATAATGTGCTATGTGGAAATAAAAATATTTATATACCTAATTAAGATTAATTTTAATATGTTTGATCTATTTAAGAAAAAAATCAAGGATGCTATTTCTAAAGTGTCTAGCAAGGTTGAAGAAAAAACTAAAGAAGATATAATAGAAGAAAAGAAAGAATTAATTGAAAAAGATATTATAAAAGAAGTGAAACCAAAAAAAGAAAGTATCTTTCAAAGGATTATGAAAAAAGCTACAACAAAAAAGATTTCAAAAGAAAAATTTGAAGATTTATTTTGGGATATAGAACTTGCCCTGCTTGAAAATAATGTTGCTGTAGAGGTTATAGAAAAAATTAAATTAGATCTTACAAACAAAATTGTTGATAAGGAATTTAAAAAAAAAGAGTTTAAGGATATTATTAATAATGGCTTAAAAGAGAGTTTAAATGAAATTTTGAGATTTTCCAGCCTGGATTTATTAGAGGAAGCTAATAAAATCAAGCCCCTTATTATTTGTTTTGTTGGGATAAATGGTGCAGGCAAAACAACAACTATTGCCAAAATTGCTAAACTATTTCAGGATAATAAAAAAAGTGTTTCAATAGCAGCAGCAGATACATTCAGGGCGGCTGCAATTGAACAGCTTGAAGAGCATGCCAATAATTTGGGGATAAAATTGATAAAGCATGAATATGGAAGCGATGCGGCAGCAGTGGCATTTGATGCAATAGAGCATGCAAAATCAAAGAATAAGGATGTTGTCTTAATTGATACAGCCGGAAGACTTCATTCTAATAAGAATCTTATAGCAGAACTTAAAAAAATTATCAAAGTAGCATCTCCCCATTTGACACTTTTTATTGGGGAATCTATAACCGGCAATGACTGCATTGAACAAGCAAAGCAGTTCAACAAATCTATTGGTATCGACGGCATAATTTTAGCCAAGGCAGATATAGATGAAAAAGGAGGTGCTGCAATTTCTATTTCATTTATAACAAAAAAACCAATTTTGTATCTTGGAACAGGCCAAAGATATCAAGATTTAATTAAATTCAATAAAGAAAAAATACTATTAAATTTAGGGCTTTAACCGCATAAAAACCTTTTTATAGTATAACTTTATAAATAAAATCCTAATAATATTAATAAGATGGTATTAACAAAACTAAGCAATTCATTAAAAAATACCTTAACAAAGGTTGCTAAATGCATTTTTGTAGATGAAAAACTAATAAATGAATTGATAAGGGATATACAACGGGCTTTGCTACAAGCAGATGTAAACGTCAAATTAGTTTTTGAATTATCAAATAATATCAAAAAAAGGGCTTTGGAAGAGAAAGCCCCTGCTGCAATTACCCAAAAAGAGCATTTAATAAAAATTGTTTATGAGGAATTAATTAAATTTTTGGGGGGAGAGAGAAATACTATTAAAATTTCCAAAAAACCATTTAAAATTTTATTGGTTGGCTTATTTGGATCGGGTAAAACCACTCAAGCAGGGAAGCTTGCAAACTTTTTTAAAAAAAGAGGAAATAAAGTAGCTTTAGTTCAAACTGATACATGGAGGCCTGCAGCTTACAAGCAGCTAAAAACTCTTGGAGAACAAATTAATGTTTCTGTATTCGGTGATGAAAAAGAAAAAAATCCAACAAAGATTTATAAAAATTTTAAAAGCCAAATAAATAATTTTGACCTAGTAATTATTGATTCTGCTGGAAGGGATGCACTTAACAAGGAATTAATTTCTGAAATAGAAGGATTAAACAAGCTAATTCAGCCTGATGAAACTATTTTGGTGCTTTCTGCAGATATAGGCCAGGCTGCACAAAAACAATCTGAGCAATTCCACAAGAGTTGTGGAGTTAAAGGCATTATAGTAACGAAAATGGATGGCACTGCCAAAGGCGGCGGAGCAATTTCAGCTTGTGCCGTTACAAATGCCCCAATTAAATTCTTAGGGCTTGGAGAAAAGATTAATGACTTGGAAGAATTCAATCCAAAAGGTTTTGTTGGAAGGATTTTAGGCATGGGTGATATAGGGGCATTGTTAGAAAAAGCCAAAGATGCAATTGATGCTGATAAAGCTGAAGATATCAGCAGGAAAATGCTTCAAGGGGATTTTAATTTTCTGGATCTATTTGAACAAATGAAAGCCTTAAGCAAAATGGGATCATTATCCAAAATCATGAATTTAATCCCTGGTATGGGAAACATGAATCTTCCAAAAAATATTATTGAAGGGCAAGAGGAAAAAATTGAAGTATGGAAGCATATAATGCAGTCAATGACAAAAAAAGAGCTTGAAGATCCAAGCATTATTTCTCGAAATAGAATTGAAAGGATAGCTAAAGGTGCAGGTGTTCCAGTTAAAGAAGTAAGAGGCTTGCTAAAACAATACAAATTGAGCAAAAAAATGCTCAAGGCATTAAAGGGAACAAAAGACCCACAAAAGATGATGAGCAAATTCAAAGGAAAGATTCCTTCATTAAAATGAAAAAAATAGCGCAAGGTGCAGAAGCAATTATTTATTTGCAAGGAAATAAAATAATTAAAGAAAGGATTAGAAAAAAATATCGCCATGAAGAAATAGATAAGAGAATAAGAAAGAAAACTACAAGATTCGAGTCAAGGCTTCTTAAAAAAGCATCAGAGATTGTTCCTGTTCCCAAGGTTCTAAACACTTGCGATAAAGCCATGATTATAGAGATGGAGTTCATTAAGGGAAAAAAACTTAGGGATATAGTTGATAAAATGTCTCTAAAAGAACGAAAAGATGTTTTCAAGAGAATTGGAAAAAAAGTTGCCAAATTACATAACAAAGACATAATCCATGGAGACTTGACAACTTCTAATATGTTAATCAAGGAAAAAATTTATTTCATAGATTTCGGCTTGGGATTCATTTCTACCAAAGTAGAAGACAAAGCTGTAGACTTGCACTTATTAAAACAGGCATTAGAAAGTAAACACCACCAGCACTTCAAAGAATTGTTTGATGCTGTTATGGATGGCTATAAAGAAGAAATTAAAGATTTTGAAATTCTTCACAAAAGATTTGAGAAGGTAGAAGCAAGAGGACGTTATAAAAAAAGGAAATAATCTATTAATCATACAAAAGTTTATAAATAATTTTCTTTTCCATTTCTATGTAAAAAGAGGTTAAAATTTTGCAGACAAAATTATCTTCTAAAAATGCACATGATAGCCATGCACAAAGGATGGCTGAGAAGCAGAGAGAGATATCTATTTCAGAATTCTTCACAAAAAACCGCCATCTTTTAGGATTTGACAATCCTAGAAAAGCTTTGCTTACCGCTGTTAAGGAATCTGTTGATAATAGCCTCGATGCCTGCGAAGAGATGCATGTTCTCCCTGAAATCAAAGTTGAGATAAAAAAGCTAGAAGAAAAAAGATACACCCTGATTGTGGAAGACAATGGTCCAGGAATAATCAGGTCACAAATCCCAAAAATTTTCGGAAAGCTTCTTTATGGCTCTAAATTCTTTAAGCTTGCATGCAGTCGCGGGCAACAGGGGATTGGGATATCGGCAACAGCCCTCTATTCCCAATTAACTACAGGCAAAGGGATAAAAATAATTTCAAAAACTGGAAAGAATCAGCCTGCGCATTTCTACGAACTGCATTTAAACTTAAAAACCAATGATGCAGAAATCATAAATGAGGAAGAAAAAGAATGGGATGCTGAGCATGGAACGAAGTTGCAAGTAACAATGGAAGCGGATCTTATCAGGGGCAAAAGGGGAGTGGATGAATATCTAAAACAGACAGCTATTGCAAATCCCCATGCAGCAATATATTATAAAGCCCCAGATGCTGAATGGATGCTATTCACAAGAGCCACTAAAGAGCTTCCTAAAGAGGCAAAAGAGATTAAGCCTCACCCTTATGGAATAGAATTAGGCATACTTATGCGCATGCTGAAGGATACAAAAGCAAAGACATTGCAACAATTTTTAACTTCAGAATTTTCAAGAGTAAGCCCAAGGGTGGCAAAACAGATATGTGAAAAAGCTCACCTTTATGAAAGGGCAAGGCCCTCAAGAATAGCAAGACAAGAAGTAGATAATCTTTACAAGGCAATACAGCAAGTAAAGATAATTGCCCCCCCAACTAACTGCTTGTCCCCTATAGGAGAGGATTTGCTCCTAAAAGGATTAAAAAAAGAAGTTGATGCAGAATTTTATACTGCCATTACCCGGCCCCCTTCAGTTTACAGGGGCAACCCATTCTGTATAGAGGCTGCCCTCGCCTATGGCGGGTCGTTGCTTGGAGATCATCTTATAAAAATCATAAGGTTTGCTAATAGGGTCCCCTTGCAGTATAAGCAAAGTGACTGTGCCATAACCAAAAGTACAATTGGAACTGCATGGAGAAACTATGGCTTAAGCCAAAGCAAAGGGTCATTGCCTTCAGGACCTGCTGTCATAATAGTCCATATAAATTCTGTCTGGGTGCCATTCACATCTGAAAGCAAGGAGGCTATTGCATCTTATTCAGAAATAATAAAAGAGATTAAGCTGGCTTTGCAGGAATGCGGAAGAAAGCTGGCCAGCCATATAAGAAAAGTGAGGAAGATAGAGCATGAAAAGAAAAGGCAGAAGATATTCGAGCTCTACATAGATGAGATTACTTATTCTCTGCATGCGCTCACAGGGCACAAAAAGAGTGAAATCAAGGATCATCTCCACAAGATTGCAAAGAGAAGGACAGAAGGTGAATAATAATGGCAAAAAAAGAAAGGCAAGTCAACACAACAGCAAAAATTAAGCATTTGGCTGAAAATGTGATTAAGGAAATCAAGAGGCATGAGAACCCTTCTATGAACATCCCTGTCCGTTCATTGTCCAATGTCCATTTCAACGAAAAAAAATCAATCATCGAGCTTGGCAGCACAATGCAAAAAAGATATTTCTTCAATGTTGGCCAGGCAAAAAAATTTATGCAAACATTATTGATAGCTTCTGCCTGCAAGACTCTGCTTGATTCAAAAAAGACTACATCTATCAGGGATTTATACTATATGACCAAGCATACCCTTGGCAATTCAAAACAGAATTCATTTGATTCGCAAATGGAATCAGATCCAATCATAGAGGACTTGGAAATCACTATCGATTCCTTAAGGGAAGAGTTGAATCTTTTTGCGAGCAACAGGGGAGCCTTAGTTGGAAATCTTAAGGTTATTGATTCTGGTGACAAAATCAATTGTGCTAAAATGGGATCAGGCGGCTGGAGCATTCCATCTATTGTTGAAGATGATATTGTGCAATTTGAGGAAGTTAAAGCAAAATATATTTTAATGGTAGAAAAGGATGCTGTTTGGAGAAGGCTTAATGAAGATAAATTCTGGAAAAAGCACAAATGCATCCTTATTCATGGGCAGGGGATGGCTCCAAGAGGCGTAAGAAGATTATTATATAGGCTGGTTAATGAAATAAATCTTCCATTATATGTTTTTGTTGATAATGACCCATGGGGTTTTTACATTTATTCAGTTATCAAGCAGGGCAGCATCAATCTGGCTTACGAGAGTCAGAGGATGGCAGTGCCATCTGCAAGATTCCTGGGATTAAGTTCATTTGACAAAGAAAGATATAATCTTCCTGATAATGTAACAATCAAACTTAATGAACAAGACAAGAATAGGGCAAAACAAATCCTTAAATATCCTTGGTTCCAAAAAAAGGCATGGCAAAAAGAGATTAAGAAGATGCTAAAGGAAAAAGTAAAACTTGAATTGGAAGCATTGAGCTCCAAAGGAATAAGTTTTGTTACAGAAAAATATTTGCCGGATAAAATAAAAAATAAAAAATGGCTTGATTAATACTCTTTTGGGCATTAAACGGGTGTTGTAGGCCATCCACAAAGTTAAAAGAGGTGGTGGATGGTTTCTACGCACACCTAACAGAAAGTAGAAAGTGGTCTAATTATTTTTTTAATTATTTCACAAACTTTCGTAAAACTTTTTCATCTTTAAAGCGTCCTTTTCTATATTAGGAGATTCAGAAATCAACACGCCTTTAGCATTAAATTCCTTAAGCGCTTTGCATAAGCCCCTATAATCAAACTTGGATTCAGCCAGAACAAGGTGGTGTTTTTCACCTTTTTCAGAATAAGCAATTCCTGAAGCATGGCAGTGCATGTTCTTTAAGCCTTTTTTTCCCAAGCTCTTTTCAACTTTAGCCAGTACCTCTTTAAAATCCTCAAAACCATTTAACTTTCCATTAGAACGCGCATACAAATGGGCAAAATCAATACAAGGCAAGACTTTAACAAATTCCCTGCTCAATTCAAGAATCTCATCCAAAGTCCCAAAAGAACTTTTTTTTCCAGTAGTCTCAAGCCTAATCCAGACATTCAAATCTTTAGCTTTCTTAATAATATCCTTCATTTCTTTCTTAACTTTCAAAAGGACTTTCCTTGGATCCTGTTTCATATAATAACCCCCATGGAAACATATGCTGTATGCCCCTACTGCATCAGCTACTTTTGCAGTATCCAAAATCCTTTTTTTGCTGGCTTCAATCTTTTTCTTCTCATTAGAATTCAAATTAATATAATAGGGGGCATGCGCAGTCAAAATAATCTTTTCCTTTTCAGCGGTTTTTTTTACTTCTAAAATATTTTTGCCCTTAAGGTAAATTGACCTTACGAACTCTAATTCCATAGAGCCCAAGCCCAAGCTTTTAACTCGCTTAATGCCTTCAACAGTAGCACCCTTAACAGTAGAAATGGGGATGCCAGCAGTACCAAAAAATAATCTTTTCATCCTTTAATAACACCTATGGGCTTTAATCTTGCAACTATTTTTCCTATGCCAACATTATCAGAAACTTTGACAACTTCGTCAACATCCTTATAAACCATCGGGGCTTCTTCTGATATGCCTTTCCATGAGGCAGATTTAACATATATATTCTGCAGCTCTAATTCCTTTTTTACTTCTTCAGCCCTAAATCTTTTTTTGGCCTCATGCCTGGACATAACTCTTCCAGCACCATGGGCAGTTGAGCCAAAAGTTTCATTCATTGCCTTTTCACTGCCAACAAGCACATAAGAAGAAGTACCCATTGAACCTGGCAATAGGATAGGCTGGCCAACTTCCCTGTAATCAATAGGAATTTCTTTATGCCCCGGTCCGAATGCCCTTGTTGCCCCTTTCCTGTGCACCAACAATCTCTTTTTTTTGCCGTCAACTTCATGCTCTTCAATTTTAACTATGTTGTGGGCAACATCATATAATAATTTTAGGTTGTGCCTGTCTTTAAATATCTCATTGAAAGCCAATTTGCTGTGATATTGGATTAGCTGCCTGTTTGTCCATGCATAGTTTGCAGCGGCAGACATTGCACCTAAATAATCTTTGGCAGTTTGTGTATTGGCTGGTGCGTAAGCAAGTTCCCGTTCTGGGAGTGCATCAACCAAATTAGGGAATTCTTTTTCTATCTTTCTAAGATAATCAGAACAAACCTGGTGGCCTAGCCCCCTTGACCCGCAATGAATCATTAGAGTTACCTGCCCCTCGTGTGTAATGCCGAATTTTTCTGCAACTTCCTTATTGAAAATTTTGTCAACATACTGGACCTCTAAGAAATGATTGCCAGCCCCTAAAGTCCCTAATTGCTTTCTTCCCCGGGATTTGGCTTTTTGTGAAATCTTAGAAGCATCTGAAGTTTGCATATGCCCCTCTTCTTCGCAATGTTCAGCATCTTCCTTTAAGGCATAATTGTTTTTTATGGCCCAATCAACTCCTGTGTTTAGAACATCTTCCATTTGCGTGTCTGTCAATCTTAAGCCTGATTCTGAGCCAACACCGCAAGGCACATGCTTGAATAAAGCATCTAATAAATCTTTAATTTTATCTGCAGCTTCTTCTTTTTCTAATGATGATGTCAGCAGCCTTATGCCGCAATTTGAAACTATCAAGTTGTTTGCAATGAAGTTATGGTGTTCATTTTTTACAGTGAAGTCATATACATAATTCTTGAAATCCACTTCTTCAATTTCTTTTACTTTATCCCAAACCATTCCGGAATCCCCTAAATCTTTTGCTGCACCTTCTTTAAATTGGTTGAATGTTGGGAAATTATTCGGAACTCTTGGCGATGTTTTTCTGGAACTATAGATGGATCTTTCTACATATCTTTGGTTTATGTTGTAATAATCCAATTCTTGATAAACTTGTGTAGAGCTTTTTCCATTAACATGTAAAAGTTTAGCTAGGATTTGTGCCTCATCTCTTTCTTTTATAACTTCTTTTTTTAGCAGAAGGTAATTTATTGCTATATTTGCTATTTTTCTCTTTTCAATATTGTATTCGAAATTTATTTTTTTGTATAGTTTGAGAAGATTTTCTGTTTTGTTGCTAATAAAAAGCTTGAATCTATAATGCATGTCTCCATTTTTTGTAATATAATCTTCTTTTTCATTACCCAGCGTACTATTAATATCAAATTCTTTTAACATTTCCATTATCTGCAAAAGGAATTTTCTTCCGCCTTCTATGTTTGCTTTATCCTTATTCACGCTTAGGCAAGGCATGTTAAAGTTATATCCATGACCAGTTAAGGTTGCAGGGAGATTCATTTCTGCTCCAAATAAACATGCTAAGAAAAGTCTCTTATGCCATAATGGTCCAGTCAGAATCCATTTTGGGATTTCATAACTCTGTGCAACTTTTTTTCCTAAAGGCGTACCTAGGGCGTAAAGCAAAGTAGCAAAACTTTTTGCCTGAACTCTAATACTATATTCAGTATTTGTAAATTCTGCATATCCCCTTTTTGTTTTTATTTTGTGATTTCTTTGCCTTGATGCAACTTTGGAGGGATTGTATCCTAGTTTTTTTATATCTTCCCTAATTAATTCTAAATCTTCTTTCCTGCCCCAAAATGCAGTGCAGGAGTTATTGTTGCAGAGATATAATGAGCCATCCCCCATATTAAATGCAATTATTTTAATTAAATAAGCTATTTTATCAGAAGATTTTTTTAAGTTTAGCAAATTTCTTTTCTTAAGTTCTTTTATATGCAAATCTTTTCTGATAGGTAAATCTAAATTTAATATGTTTTCTTCTTTAACTATTGTATTGCCAGAACATTCTTTATACCTTACACCTTCAAATGGATAGGTTGCTAGATAAGAATCCTTATTAATTTTTTTAGTAAGAATCATTCCAGAAGGGGTCCAGATAGGATGGTCTTCAGTTGCTATAACTTCTTTTCCTGTAAAGGTTTTTATTTTGTAAACTTTATTTCTTGGTTTTATTTTTATGTATCTTTGAATATTTGTATTTATTTCTTTATTTTCATCAAAGTTCATGCACTTTAATGAGGGTTTTTTCCATTCTTGCCCAATTTCAGATATATCTTTGTAATAGCCATGCTCAAACATTATTTTGGAATCACCTGAAAGGCAATTTATGTCATATCCTGTTCCTCCAGGAGAAATACAGCCATTATCCATATCAAATGCTGCAACGCCCCCAATAGGGAAGCCATAGCCTTGGTGTGCATCAGGCATCATTGCAAAATATTTTTGCATTTCAGGCATATGCGCAGCATTCATCCCCTGCTGCAGTGACTTATCCTTCTTTAAGTCTTCAAGCATTTTTTCAGATGCATAAACCCTGACAGGGACTTTCATACCTGCTTCTTTCTTTATTTCGTAAACATTCTCTTTGATTTTTTTTATTTCCATTATACATCCACCACAAAAATTATTTCATTATCTTTGATTTCCATTTCACTATATGTCATTGCCTTAACATCCCCGCGATGCTCATAATTCTTATAGCTATCTCCAACTATTGTTGCTTTGAATTTATTATCTATTAATTCAATATCTTTAATTCTGCACCCTATGAACTCTTCTGTATCTAATATGAATAATAGTTCATCAATGAAATCATACAATATTGCTTCTTTTGATTCAGCTTCTATTTTAAATACTTTTTCTTTTATTGGCTTTACTTCTTTTATGTCAACTATTGAATTGTAAACGGCTAGGGCGCCTTCTCCAAAAGCTTCTGCTAAATTTTTACCAGTTGCTTTTATTTTTCTATCAGCTGTGTGTGGAAGGTATTCGAAACTCATTTGTAGTTACCTAGGATTTTATAGTATAAAATTGTTCCTATGGGATAAATAATTGAAGATGTTTTTCCAAAAAGCTTTGCTTTTTTTAAATTTTTCAGGAATTCCTTTGGAGAAGCAAAAGGCTCTATGTCTATATAACTTTTTCCGAATTCCCAGATTATGTGGGAATCGCTTGTTGCGATTGCTGGCATTTCATTCTTTTTAGCAAATTCAAATGCCTTTTTGTTGTCTTTCTGCTTCTGCACCCTTGCATTAAATCCTTCAATTATGTCAGCTTTTCTTATTAGTTTGGGAATCCTAAGTGCAGAGTTTCTAAATCTGTCGAATGGATGAGGTATCGATGCCAAGCCGCCTTGAGAGTGGATTTCCTCTATTGTTTCTATTGCAGACATCTTTGGCTTTATTCTTTCTGTGATAAAGTAGCCAATCACATCCCCCTCTTTTGAAGTGATTTCAGAAGCAAGGATTGGGCATTTATACTTTTTGTTTCCAATTATTTCATTATGATCAGTGATGATTGGAATTATTCCAGTTCTGTTTTCTTTTTCTTTCAAAGATTTCAATCTGGTAAAAGAATCTACAGAGTACTTTGAATGGACGTGAAGGTCTAATTTCATAGAATTCTTGAATATGATACGTATTTAAAAAAGTTATGACAAATCCAGGGAATAATCTTTGCCCTTCTCTTGCATTTTATAGATTTTTCTTGCCAAATAGATTTTATTCCACTGCCCAATTAAAAACCATTTCTTTGCGGTGATATAATGGATGCCTGATTTCCATTCAAACTTTTTGTTTGCATCCCCTAAAATCTTTTTCCATTGCCCAGAAGCTTCTATTTTTTCAATCTGTGAATTAGTAAGGAGTTTTTTTCGAAACCATGATTTTGACCTTTTGTTTCTTAAGACCATTATGTCATACATTGAAACTGCAAGATTCCTATCAATTTTACATGTTTTAGCATCACCTCTATAAACTCCCCCTCTTATTAGCATATACCTTTTGAAATAATTATTTATGTCATTAATATAAT
>JAYEMU010000008.1:0-6210 GCA_034718475.1 Nanobdellota archaeon | reverse complement strand
ATTTTATGGAAATGCTCAAAGTTGATTTTTTTGAAGATGAAATATTTACATTTACTCCTAAAGGAAAAGTTATTCGCCTGCCAAAAGGGGCAACTATCATTGATTTTGCATATGAAATTCATTCAAGGTTGGGAGATTCTTGTACAGGAGCAAATCTCAATGGTAAATTTGTCCCCATCAGGACAATTCTTTCAAATGGCGACCAGATTAAGATTATTACCTCAAAAAATCATAAGCCTTCTAGAGACTGGTTAAAGCTGGTTGTTACTTCAAAAGCCAAATCTAAGATTAAAAGGCACATTAAAAATACTCAAACTGTCCCAATCAAAAATATTCCTAAATTGATAAATGAAAAAAGAGAGCTAGAGGAATGCATAATTGAAGTTGAAGAAATAAAAAATCCCAAAATCAAACTGGCAAAATGCTGCCATCCTCTGCCAGATGATAAAATTTTAGGATTTTGTACAGGAACTGACAAAGTAACCATTCATAACAAGAAATGCTATAATATAAAAAAAATACATAACAGCAAAAAAAGGCAGGTAAGGGCCCATTGGATAGACAGCATTGGCTCAGATATTGGAATAAAAGTTGATGCTAAAAATCGAGTTGGCTTATTTGCAGAGATACTGAATACTATTGTAAGAACCGAAACAAAAATTAAATCTGCAAGTGCCAAATCCACATCTCAAAACATGGTAGAATGCTCATTCACAATTGAAGCCAAATCTATCCCTCACCTCCAGGATTTGATCCTAAGAATTAAAAAATTAAAAGAAATAAGCAAAGTATACATAGGTCACCTATAATCCCATGGCAATTCCATATTCGTCTTCTACTATTTGAGCAAAAACCTCAAACAATTCAATGCCGTATACTTTTCTGCCATTAATAAAAAAAGTTGCATCTTCTACAGTTTCAGATTTTTCTGCTTCGAGCAAATCTGCATTGACAGCCTCAATCCCTTCATTCTCCAGGCAGGCACTAAAAAGATCCAAATCCAAATCACTTGCATACTCCCTTAATTCTGCATTATTCAATAAAGGCGATTTTTCAAAGAGGATATAATTATATTCCCAGAATTTGCCTTGCTTGTATGCACATTCCGAAGCAGCGGCTGCATCAAATGCAAATTGATGCAACCTCATTATTGGTTTGTTTTTTTGTATGAACTGAACTTTATTCTGGTCAATATAAACCTCTTTCAGCCTAGGCAGGAATTCATCAATGAATTTTTTTGAATCTGGAGACTGGTAATCTAAAAATGCAATAACTTTGACAGGCGCATTTGGTTCACCTAAAAATGGATCATCCGAAGTATCAATTTCATAATATTCATCAAACTGTGCTGTCCGTTCAATCGTATGTATATTCATCCCATAAGGAAAAAAATACTGGCCGTCTTTAGAGACATATGATTCAGATAATACTCCATCAACTTTCACATCAAGCTTGTAGAAACTGCTTCTTTCCTCAACATTAGTAATCTCCACTTCATGCTGGGCACCTATTATATAGCTGCTAAGAAAATTATCCACTATCCCTTTAACTTCTGATGCCGGTAATTCCATCTTCTTATGAAATGGATTGAAAATTAGAGAAAGTATCAAAAGCCCTAACAGGGCAAAAGTTGCAATCTTCCAAAATTTTTTCCTTAACATAAAGTTACAAAGAACAAATTAATTTATAAAATTTGCTTAAATCATCGGAAATATATATAAATAACCAGTTTATTACAGGTGTTAATAACTAAAAATGGTGTAATTATGGACTTGTTCAAGAATAAAACCCTATATTTCCCTGGATGTGTAACTAAATTTTATTTGAAGAATATTTTAGCTAATTATAATAATCTTTTAAAAAGTTTTAATATTAATTACATTACTCTTCCTAAAGAAGAGAAATGCTGCGCAGTAGAGGCTCTGGAATCTGGTTACAGGCAGACATTCGATAAGATTGCAGCATCTAATGAAATCTTTTTTAATAAGCACAAAATAAAAAGAATAATTACAAATTGCCCAAGATGCTACAGGGCTTTTAATGAGCATTATAGGATTAAAGCAGAGCTAATATTAAACTTAATTCTCAAAAATATTCACAAGCTTAAAAAAAAAGAGGGAACAATAACTTATTATGATGGAGCAGAACTTGGCAGAAAACTGAATATCATTAATGAACCAAGGGATATTCTTAATCAAATAGGTTATAATGTCATGGAGCTTCCTTTGAACAAAAAAGATACTTTGGGCTGCGGTATCGGTGGCGGACTAAAAAGGAATTCGCCAAGGATTGCCAATGAGATTGCAAAGCTTATTCTTAAAAAAGTTAAAACAGAAATATTGGTTACAGCAGACCCTTTATGTTATTATCATTTAAAACAAAATGCCAAAAATGTCAAAGTACTTGAATTGTCAGAGGTGCTGGTATGATACTCAAGCAATTAAGAAAAATATTCAACGAAATAAATTCCTCTGCAAGCAAACTGCATTTATATGCATATTCATCAGACGCTTCCAGGATTGAAGGGCATCCAAAAGCTGTAGTCTTTCCTACAGATTTGGAAAAGCTAAGAAAATTGGTTAAGCTGGCAAAAAGATTAGATGTCCCTTTAACACCTCGCGGTGCAGGCACAAACACAGTTGGCAGTGCTGTCCCAATTGATTCCATTGTAGTTGATATGAGTAAACTAAAAAGGATTCTAAGAATGGATGATGATTCTGTAATAGTTGAAGCTGGCTGCTTATTGGGGGAATTAAACCTAAGATTGAAGCAGGCTTTTTTATTTGGACCGCACAAGACTATTGGCGGATTGATTGCTACAAATTCTCAAGGTAAATTTGGACGTTTTGGTTCATATGTAAAAGAGCTTGAGATTATGGATGGCTCTGGCAGAATAGAAACCTTGGTAGATGATAGATGCAATCACTTTATCGGAAAAGAAGGGGCAACAGGCATAATTATTACAGCCAAGCTTAAATTGCCTGATAATCCAAAAACCAAAAGCGTGTCCTTATTCAGCTTTAACACTATATCTTCATTATTTATTAAGCTCCAGGAATTAAAAAATGATCCAAATATTTTAACTATAAGATATTTGGATGAAGCAATTTCAGATATCATGTTTTTAGGTTGCAAGAATCACATAATTGCTGAACATTTTAATGATGAAGGCAGCATTAAAGACAAAAAAGATATGCAGGGATTAATAGAACTAATGGAAAAGGCAGATTCCACCCTTAAAACCTTGGGGTTTATAGAAAATGAGGAGCCTTTAATGCCCAGCAAGGATTTAGATAAATACCTTTATTGGTTAAAGAAAAAAGGCATTCCGGTAATTGCAGATTTGAAGCATAACTTCATAAAATCTTATTTTAAAAAGAAAGAATTGTCTCATAAAGAAACTAAGTCTGTAATAAAAAAACTCAACGGCCAAATGAATGCACTTGGCACTGGTTTAAAATATAAAAAAGAGTTTGTCAACCAAAAAAGCCTTACAGCCTTGAAATCACATTATGATCCAAGAAATATTATGAATCGGGGGCAATTGACATGACTAATATTTGCATAGAATGTGGAAAATGCAGGGTCCGGTGCCCAATATATTTAGTTCTAAGAAATGAAAGCGCATCCCCAAGAACAAAAGGGAAACTAGAAAATAATCGTATCCTTGACAAGATATTTTATCTTTGTTCATTATGTGATGGCTATAAATCTGTCTGCCCGATAAAAAAATTAAATTTGAATATTATTGGTGCAAGAGAAAAATTAGTTAAAGAAGGAATAGAGCTTCCTAAAAATAAAGAAATGATTAAAAATTTAGAGGAATGTGGAAATCCTTTTGGCATTAGGGATTAATGTTTTTTCCATTCAGGCCCTTGGGATATTCTTTTGAAAATTCTTTATATGAGTATCTAAAGAGATAAAGTATTCCCAATAAAGGGACAAGCAGAAAATATATTGCTAATTTTTTGGATAATAGCCCAAACAGGATTATCACGGCATATGCCATAAAGAACTTTGCAGCCGCCGCATTTGTTTTTTTCCAGACAGTATCACTGCTTAATGCCCATGGCGTGCGGAACCCTATAAAAAAATTTCTTTTCGAATGTTTCAAAAGATAAGAGGTGAACACAAAAAGCAATGATAAACATGGCAGTATAAAATAATTCATAGGAAACGGTTTAAAAATTTGTACAATTGATGCAATATACAGGGCTATTAAAAATCCAACAAAAGCAGTTTTAAATCTGAAATAATGCTTTGAAAACTTTACTAAGTTTTGCCTATAAACTGCTATAAAAGGCAAATAAGTAAAAATTGCATAAAATCCCGCTATTAGGATAGGCAAAAAAAAGAGTCCAAAAGCCTTGGAGCTGTAATTATCAGCTTGGCCTGCAACATTCCAATGCGTTGGAATCTCTTGCGGAACTATTGGATAAAAATATAATCCCACTAAAAATGCTAAAACAATAAAACCCATGACTACATATTCCTCTTTCATAAATTTCATTTTATTTTCATCCTCTTGTAGGCAGCTTTATATCTAACTTTATGGGTGAACAAGACCAAAGCCCCAGAAATCACAAGGCTTAAAATTAAAGATATTGGCCAAAGCCTCCATGTTAGCCTGCTTATATGAATAAAAAAATCAGCAATTGCAGTATTAACTTCAAAACTAACGCTAATCAATCCAATTAATAGGCCCAGCAAAAAATTCACTAAAGGCCACAATAAAAAAAGCACACTCAATGCAATTAAAAAACTAAAAACAAATAAAAACCAATATGAAGTTCTCATATACTAATTAAGCATCTGCTAACTTAAAAAATTATTGATTTTTTGTTGCTGTTGGAAATATCTTTACCTTATAGCCTTCTTTTTCAAAAAATTCTTTAGCTTTTTCTAGTCTATGTGGCACGAGAGCTGCAAAGCCTGAAGCCGGAGCTATAAAGACTATTGTATTTCCTTTTTCCAGTTTGTTTGGTTTTATCATTTTTTATCTATTTCTAACGAATCAATTTTAAATTCGCTTCCAATTTCAAAACAAATTGAGTTTTCTTTTGATATAAAATAAACTGGTTTACTCCCAAGGACTTTACACTTTTTATCTTCAATAAGTATTGCCGATTCCTCAGGAATTGCTAAAATATTTCTTTTAGTTTGTTTTATATAATTTTTATGCCTATTTATCTGACTCTCATTAAAATGAACTTGAAAATCAATATTTTTCAATATATTTAATCCTTTTAAATCTTTCAAATTTACATTATTTTCATCTCTATCCTCCCCAAGTAATGCAATATTAATATCGTTCCCAAATATTAATGCTCCTGCACTCCCCCCATATACAATCCCTCCTTTTTCAATAAATTTTTTTAATTTGTCATCAAAATCGGATTTCTTGATAAAATTTAATAATTTAAAAGTGTTCCCACCACCAATATAGATAGCATCAAAATTTTCTAAGTCAGTATTTTTTTCTAAGTCAGTTAATAATGTAATATCATGTACTCCAAACTTCCCCAAAGTAGTTGATAACCACTTTAAATGGGGTTTATAATCTTCATTTTCTCTTACATTATTCCAAGCGATTGGAATATATAGGACCCTGGAAACCAACTGAGAAAAAAATTTATCTACATCATAAGATTGTTCTTCGCTCCCTCCACCTGCTAAAAATACCTTACCTTTCATTTAAACTTACCTCCCTAGATAAAAACAGTTCACTTTCATCTTTAAACCTTCTTTTTTGAAAAATTATTATTGAATAACCACAATATTGTAGGTTTTTATTAAATAATTTCAGATATTCTTTATATTTAGTAAAAATTTCTTCGTGTATTTTCTTTGAAATATCTAATTTTGATTTTTTTAAAATCTCAATACAATAATCATTAATTCTTTTATCACCTTGTCTTTTATATATAAAATCTTTATAGTTATTTTTTAGTAAGTTTTTAATAATTTCTTTAATAAGATTTAATGCAATCATTTCATTTTCCTCTTGACTGACTTTCCCCTCATATTCTATATGATGAAATTCCGATAAATGCGTTGCGTCTGCTTTTTCTTTTCTAAACGAGTTATAAATAGAATAAACCCTCTCGATATCTTTTTGCATTAAGGCCAACTCTAAATAAATCTGTGAGGATTCTGATAAGAAAGCTTTTCTTTTAAGATTAAACCACTCTAATGTTATTGGGCATGTAT
>JAYEMU010000007.1:0-6223 GCA_034718475.1 Nanobdellota archaeon | reverse complement strand
CATTGTTTCCAAATCTTTTATTAATAAGAAGTTCAAAAAGAGGCATGAGCACCTAAGGAAAGAAGTAAAAAAAGACGTAGAACTAAAAATAAAAGAAATGGGATTAGTTCAAAATAAGTTCAAAAAAAGAAAACTTGGCAGAAATGAGCCATGCCATTGCGGCTCTGGAAAAAAGTATAAAAAATGCTGCTTGAATAATGATATTGAAAAATACGGCAAAGCTGTAAAGGTGGATTACTGATGGATAAAAAAGAATCGTTCGACAAAGATATAAGCTTGTATGTGTAAGGAGAATATGCTGAAACTATCGGTATGTTATAATTGTCAGAAGAAAACACCCATAAACCTCTAAAATATAAAATCCACATTAATGGGAGTTCAATCTGCTGGATTTTCAAAAAGCTTTTTAAGTCTTTATTGCCTTTAATCCATTATGATAAATAAAAAGAAATTTGCAGAAATAAGAAAAGAGATGAAAGAATTTGAAAAAAAGCGTGAAGAGACAATTCAGCTGTCAAGGACAATAATCAAGCTCTCTAAAAGAATTATTTATTCTGTGCACAGAAGAGAAATGAATACTGCCAAACGCTTAGTCGCCCAGATATTGGCAGGTATGAAGAAGATGCCTTCAAAAAAATATGATTTGGGCATTGATGCTGTTGCAGCCCAGGAATTTGTAGAGGCCTTATGTTTTTATCATTATGTCAATGATAAGAAGCTTCCAACAAGAAAGGACTTGAAAGTGAATAGCGAAAGCTACCTTCTGGGCTTGTGTGATCTGACTGGCGAGATGGTTAGGCTGGCAGTCAATGAATCAATAAGGGGAAACAGCAAAGCAACATTTGAGATTAAGGATTTTGTGACAGAGATTTATGGCGAATTCTTAAAGTTCGATTTAAGGAACGGCGAATTAAGAAAAAAATCAGATTCAATAAAGTGGAATTTAAGGAAATTAGAGGATTTGGCATTAAAAATTAGTAATGTTTAAAAAGCCTCTTTTATATAGTTATGTCATAATGATGAGGACCCATACATGCGGAGAAGCAAGAAAAGAAGATATAGGCAATTCTATAATTCTTAGTGGCTGGGTGCAAACCCGCAGGGATCATGGCGGTGTAATTTTCATAGATTTAAGGGATAGGTGCGGCTTAACCCAAATTGTATTTGAGCCAGCCCATAATCCTCAAGTGCATTCCCTGGCAGAGCATATAGGCAGGGAATTTGTTTTAAAGGTTAAAGGCAAGGCAAGGCATAGAAAAGAGGGGATGGTTAATTCCAAATTAAAAACTGGGGAGATAGAGGTCTTGGCTGATGAGCTTGAAATTCTAAATGAATCAGAAACTCCTCCAATTGAAATTGATGATAGAAAAGTGCCAAGTGAAGATGTTCGCCTTAAATATAGGTATTTGGATTTGCGCAGGCCGGAAATGCAAAGGAACTTAGCAGTAAGGCATAAGGCCATGCAGGCTGCAAGGTCATGTTTAACAGAAATGGGTTTTTTAGAGATAGAAACGCCTTTGTTGATTCGTTCAACACCAGAAGGCGCCAGGGATTATATTGTCCCAAGCAGGGTCAACCCCAAATGCATATATTCCCTGCCCCAATCACCGCAGATTTATAAGCAGTTGCTTATGGTTTCTGGTTTTGATAGGTATTTTCAATTGGCAAGATGCCTGAGGGACGAGGATTTAAGGGCAGACCGCCAGCCGGAATTCACACAGATTGATTTAGAGATGAGCTTTGTCGAGCAGGAAGATGTTTTGAAGGCTGTAGAGAATGTCATGAAGGGAATTATGAAGGCTGCTGTGAATTTAGAAGTAAAGGCCCCTTTCCCAAAAATCTCCTACAAGGAATCAATGATGAGGTTTGGGACAGACAAGCCTGACATGAGATTTGGCTTGGAGCTTGTCGATGTTTCTGATATATCATCAAGAAGTGATTTCAGTGTATTTAAGTCTGCAGTAGATCAGGGAGGCATTGTCAAGTGCATAAATGCAAGGGGCTGTGCAGCATTTTCAAGAAAGAAAATAGATGAACTTACTGAATTTGTCAAGGTCTATAAGTTAGAGGGCTTGGCCTGGATGAAAATGCAGGATTGCCTTGAAAGTTCTATTGTAAAATATTTTAGTGAAGATTTGCAGAAAGAAATAATTCAAAAGACAAAAGCTGAAAAGGGCGATTTGTTGTTGTTCATAGCAAATAAGAAAATTAAAATAGCAAATAATGCCCTTGCTGAATTGAGAAATAAATTAGGAAAGGATTTGGAGCTTTATGATGCTAATGAATTGAATTTTGTATGGGTCACAGATTTCCCATTATTCGAATGGGATGATGATTTAGAGGAATATGTGCCAGCCCACCATATGTTCACCATGCCCAATCCAGAAACAATAAAATTCTTGGAAACTGAACCGGAAAAAGTTTTTGCTTTATGCTACGATTTAGTTTTAAATGGGGTAGAATTAGGTTCAGGTTCTATAAGGGTTCATAGAAAGGACATACAGCAAAGAATAATGAAAGCCATGTCAATCTCTGAAGAGGATGCAGAAACAAAATTTGGCTTTATGCTTGATGCTTTTAAGTTTGGTGCCCCCCCTCATGGCGGTTTTGCTATTGGCTTTGATAGGCTAGTTGCTTTAAGCTTGGGATTGCATGATATTAGGGAAGTGATTGCATTTCCAAAGAATAAGAATGCTCAAAGCCCAATGGATGGCTGCCCTTCAGGAAGTTCAGATTCTGATTTGAAGGAAGTGCATTTGAAGTGGGAAATAATAAATAAAAAATAAAAATTATTTCATTTTCATTTGCTGTAAAAAGCTATACAAAAATCTTGGCACATCTTCAAGCTTGAATTTAGAAATGGTTGCATAATCTTTTATATGCCTTGAATTAAAAGATCTTTTTAAAACTCCTTTTAAAGTTGTCATTGACGTAATTGGCTCTTTTATGCTAAGGTCCTTGGAGCCGGAATAAAAATAATGCCCCTTATCTCCAATATCAAATTCAAATTCATAGATTAATTTGTGCTGCTTAAAAAAGTCCAATAATAAAAATCCATTATACATTGGTTCATCATGGCAGAGATTTTCCAAGGTAACAGCGCCTTTAAGGTCAGTAAGCATAGCATGAGAATGATTAGGATTAAGTCTTTCTAAGGGGGCAGTTGCAGTTACGCTAAAATCAAATTTTTTCAATTTGCTTTCCCAGTTAACATAATGCCCGTACATAGTTTCATGAAATCCAATATTAAGTTTTTTCTTCATTTTTTTTCTCCTTTGATTTTTAATAAATTGTGAGCTTCAGAAAGTATTTCATTTGCTTTTTTATGGCCGACAATTTCATCAAGTCTTTTGCATTCCACCAAATCATAGATTACAACAAGCTTATGGCTTAGCAGTTTTCTTTTTGAAGCATCATCAACACTCTTAAGTACAGTAATGGGATAAACCCTATAAGAATCAATTAAGCCCTTTAAGTTTTCATTAGCGGGTTGGTCCCATGCAATAAGCTTTATGCCTATGCCATTGGCGTATTGTATTGCATGCTTGGTAAACCTTGAATTTGTAACCAATATTGCCTTATCGTATTTCTCTTTTAGATCCAATAGCCTGGAATGCAATGCCAAGGCAGTTTTTACATGCACCCATATCGCCGGCTTTGACCTGTGTTTGCATTCCACCAAAATTCGTTCCCCTGCTTTTTCCAATGTTACATCAACCTCGTGGGTAATGTACTTGCCTTGCGCAATAATATTTGTTTCGGCATCATATCCCATTTTCTCAAAAAGCCTTTCCATATACTGCTCAAAAGAAAATCCCTGCCTCTTTCCAAGCCTCATCATTGCCCATTTTATTTTATATCTGGATGCAGTAGGATTATCAATCTTTTTCAGGACATTAAATGCCATCCTGTAAATCTTTTTGGTAGAAATTCCATCATAAAGCTTGGCCCTTATTTTTTCAAGGACTCTTGATGCAGTTTTGGCTTCAGCCCCTGCCCTCTGGAGTGATCCCAAAAGCCTTTTCTCTTCGAATTTTTCTTTTTCGCCGTTGGCTTTGATAATCATTACCATTATATTATATATTTAGCTTAGGGATATTTAAGCTTTCTGCATAACTTTTTTAATAAAATAGCTTTTATTAATGCTTATGCTGAAAAAAGTTTATGAAATATTATTTCAAGCCTATGGAAATCAGGGCTGGTGGCCTTTGTCTAGAGGTTTATACAGCAGGCATCACCAGGGTCATCCAAAAAACAATCAACAGAAATTTGAAATATGCGTAGGAGCCATACTAACGCAGAACACTTCCTGGGCAAATGTAGAAAAAGCATTATTTAACTTAAACAAAAATCATTCACTTCCCTTGCCAGCAATAAACCAAATAAATAAAAATAAATTAGCAGAATTAATCAAGCCTTCAGGCTATTACAATATGAAAGCATTAAAGCTGAAAGCCCTTGCGAAATTCTTTTCTGAAAATAGTTTTGAAATTATTTCAGCAGAAGAAAATTTAAGAAGAACTTTGCTTTCTGTTTATGGAATTGGCGAGGAAACTGCAGATTCAATATTGCTTTATGCCTTTGAAAAGCCGTTTTTTGTCATTGATGCTTATACTAAAAGGATATTTTCAAGAGTTTTAGGGAAGAATTTTAATAAATATTCTGATTGGCAGTTATTTTTCATGAAAAATTTAGAATCAGATGCTGAAATGTTCAAGGAATATCATGCATTGATTGTTGAGCATGCAAAGCAGCATTGCAGGAAAAAGCCTTTATGTGGTTCTTGTTGCTTGAGTAAAGAATGCAATCATGCCTTGACAGCTTCTAATAATGCGATATAAATGTCTTCGTTAATTGGATAGTCATTTTCACATTTAAGTGATATATGAAGCTGGTTATCGGAGTATTTAGTCTCATACAAAAACTTACCAGATATATAGGAATTGTTGGATCCTCTGATGTGAAATCCTAACATAGCACTATTTATTGCTCCTTTTTGTTGCCGGGATGTTTTCAAAATTTTGCCCGCCTGTTCAAAAGAAAAAAAACTTGTTTCTAAGCCAATTCTATGATCTTTGGCATTGATTCTTATACCAGGGTCCAATATTAAATCCCCCAGATTGTATTCCTCTACTACTGCCTGAATTGCGTTTAATTTTTTCAAAAATATGTTTTCAATTTTTCTTAATTTTTTTTGCCAGAAATACTCTTTATAGAATCTAATAGCTTTAAAATTCTCTCTCATGGTTCGTATTTCAGAAGTTTTTTGAGGCAATAAATCATCAATCGTTTTATGCTTTGCAAGAGCTTTTGGCTTTACCTCTGATTTTTTTCCATTAGATTTTTTCACAGGAACAAGCCTAGTATCAATTCCTTGATTAAGCATAAACAATCTTCCTCTGGCATCCTTTGCACTTTGTATCCTTTTTTCATAATTGGGCTCAATCAATCCTTCCAAGAAATCCTTGAAGCCTTCTGAAATATTAAATTTATCCAAGCAAATTTTTCCATCGGCATCCATTAGCCTTTCAGGCTCATCCTGTGAAAGTAGGTAAACCAATGTAGCCCCAACTGAATACAAGTCACTTGCAGGAATTGCCTTTCCCCTGAATAATTCTGGCGCGGAATATCCCCATGAGCCTGCAACTGTTGAGCCGCCCATTGTTTCTGCTAATTTATAGCCGACGCATCCAAAATCCAGAAGCATTATATCCCCTTCTGGAGTCTCTTTAATGTTTGAAGGCTTAATGTCCCTGTGGATTATTGGAAGTGCAAATTGGTCATGCAGATATTCTAGGCCATAAAGGATTTTATCAGCAATATTTATTGCTTTTTCTTCATCAAAAAGATTACCATCCTCAACAAGTTCATTCAAGGTTTTCCCTTCGACAAAATCCATTGCCATATAATGCACGATTTCCCCGCTTTCAAGCTGTTCATCAAAATAATCCCTTAGCTTTGGGATCTGCGGATGATTGACATTCCTAAGGATATTAGCTTCCCTTATGAAAAGCTCTTCCTGCTTGAATTCATCATTTTCAAAATCTTCTATATTGGCTCCAAACCTGAATTTTTTGAGGCAGACTTTTTTTCCATTAGCCTTATCTTTTGCAGAATATGTTATTCCCTGCCCGCCTTTTCCCACACGGACAATATCCATATAATTCTCTAATCCCATACTTCTGAAGAATCTTGGGTGGTTTTATAAATCTTTTGTTTGATG
>JAYEMU010000006.1:0-22333 GCA_034718475.1 Nanobdellota archaeon | reverse complement strand
GAAATTTTTAAGTCCTCCATCATTAGAGGAACTTCAATTGCAAGCCCTGGAAGATGAAACTAAGGCTAAAAAAAAGGCAAGCGACAGGGTTAAGATTCATGTTAATGCCCATACCTTTGATTTAGGGGAGGATTGTGTTGATGTTGATGCAGATGAAGCTGATCCCTTGAAAGTGGCTTCATATGCTTATACTGCAGATGAAGTCTTGTCTGATAAATGCCAGTATGATTCTATTACTGATAAATATGTTTTAAGCGAAGCAGTCTGTGTAGATGGGGAATTATTAAGGGAGGAATATCCTTGCGGCGATAATGAGGTTTGCCAGGATGGCAAGTGCGGAACAGCTATTCAGGATTCTTTTTGTGTAGATACAGATCAGCAGACCAGTTTGAAGGATACTGCTGCAGGGGATTTAAGTTCAGTATTTGAAACCAAGGGTGCAACTGCAGGATATTATGCAGCAACTTCTGGACAATCATTTGGAATTTGGGCTGATTATTGTGCAACAGCTAATTTATTGGTTGAATATTCCTGCCAAGAGAAAAAAACTAGGTTTACGACTGTACATTGCAAGGGCGGTTGTATAGAAGCTAATTGCCAGGCACCTTTTTGTTATGATACAGATGGTGCAGACAATCCTGTAATATATGGGATGATTCGTGGTATTGATGAAACAGGGGAGTATGAGATTGAAGATGTTTGTATGGATGATTTAACATTGGTCGAATATTATTGTGACATTAGTGAAGCGTTAGGTTATGGCCAAAGGGAAGTCCAATGTTCTGATCCCTGTTCTGAAGGGAGTTGCATTCCTTATGGCAGCCCTTTAAGCCCAGATACCACATTAGAGCTTGAGATGCCTGAAAGTTTTTCTTGTGATGATGATGCAGATTGTGATTTTGGAAAAATTTGCGTCGCTGAATCCTGTACAGCTGGCTGTAGAAGTGATTTGGGTTGCATGATTGGCAATAGATGCGTTAATAATGAATGTGTGCTTGAGGAGCAAGGCTTTAATAATGCAATAATTAAGGCTAAATTGCAGCGAAGATTAGAAAGGATGGAAGCTCTTGAAGGTGTTGTAGACAGTCTAGGAGGCCATCCAATAGAAAAAGAGATTAAATCATTTGCTTCAAGTAAGAAAGGTTTTTTGAGCAGAATGATTACCCGTTTCTTTTAGTTTTCCATAGCTTTTTTTAATGCAAAGATTGCAACTTCTAATTGTTTTTCATCAGGCTCAGAAGTAGTTATTTTTTGAATTAAAAGGCCAGGGCTGACAAGTATTGAAAATAGTAAATTCTTTTCATATCTGGAGCTTAATTTTAGGATTTCATATGAGATCCCTGCAATTAAAGGAAGTAGTGCAATTCTTAAAGCTAATTTTGCTAAAAAAGAAATCTCTAAAGGAAGAAAAATATAAACAAGGATACTTATGAAGATTACAAAAAAAAGAAAACTTGTGCCGCATCTTCTATGAAATGTAGAATACTTTTTTGCATCTTTTACTTTTAATGATTTTTCTTTTTCATAGCAATTAACAGTTTTATGTTCTGCTCCATGATATTCAAAAACTCTTTTTATGTCTTTGAATTGGGCAATTATTAAAATGTATCCCAGAAATATTAAAAATTTTAAAAATCCTTCCATCACATTAAAAATATATTTATTCTCAAAAATTTTGAAATTAAGATTTAAGTATTGAACAGCTGCAAGAGGTATGAACTTGAATAAAAATAAAGCAAGAATAATTGAAAATGCCAAACTAAAAAAAATCATAAGCCCGCTAAGTTTTGCATTAATTTCTTCTTCATCTTCTTCACTTGCTTCCTTTGCTGAATAATTCAAGGCTTTAATGCCTAACACCAAAGATTCAAACATTACTATTACCCCTCTAATAAAAGGCCACTTTAAAATTGGTTTTGAAGTTAAGGATTTTGTTTTTTCTTTTTTGTAAACAATTTTTCCAGAAGATTTTCTTACAGCAGTTACAACCCATTTCGGCGCACGCATCATTACACCTTCAATTACAGCCTGACCGCCAACATTTTCCATATTTATAATTTTAATGTTTATTTCTATTTAAACTTTTGCCAAGCTGGATTATAGGGCAGAAAGTAAAAACATTTATAAATTAAAAAAATTATAGTACTGTTATTAAAGGAGGTGATTTTAATAAAAAAACAAAAAAAAGACAATAGCGCCCTTTTATCCTTTTTAACTGATACAATTTTAGTATTGGTTGGTATCTTTGGTTCACTTAGAACTGAATTAATTGGTGTGCTGGCTTTAGCAGGATGGTTCTTTTTAGAATTAAGAAGATTTTCATTAAGAAAAAAGAAAAGGCCGTTCATAGTTTACCCTGCAATAAAATTTTCATGGACTACATTGTTAGTGGTTGTAGGTATGCTGGCGTTTTTAGCTGGTGCTTTTGCAAATAAACCTTTGAATATGTTTGGCACTTTAGGTTATCTTATATTATTAGTTTGGTGGTTTATTTCATTAAGAGTTTATAGGTATTATAAAGGGAGAGCCAAAATAGATGCTTTAGCAAGGTCTGCAACTAAACCTAAGAAGAGATTAGCAAAAAAGAAAACTAAGAAAAAAGAAGTTAAAAAGAAAACCACTAAAAGATCTAAAAAATAATTTTTATTTTATTTTTTCTATTAATTCGACAAATGTAGCGGATGCTGGAGCATGGCATAAGAGGCCTAAACTTTGCTGTTTTTTAGGCAAGCTCATTTCTGCATGGTGCCCAATAAAACCTTGCCAAAGAATTTCATTAACCGAAGCATCTAATATCTTTTTAATTTTATCCTTAAATGCTTTTTTATTAAGCTCATGCATTTGCATTGCCGCTATATTATTGAGATAATAAAAAGAATTGCCATTATGCTTTTTATTGGGAGATGATTTGAATAATTTGTTTCTTTTGTTTAATGTTGCTATCCCCCCCCAATTGCACCAAAGCTTTGGGATTATAGAATTAAAACATTCTTTCCATTCTTTATTATTCAACAAGCAGGGACAAATATAATGGGCAAGAATAAAATTAGGCCTTATTGTTTTATCATGCAAATTGTCAAGAAGAGAATTCTTTTTCCAAAATGCTTCTTTAATGCTTTTTTTAAGTTTTTCTTCTGCTTTTTTATTTTTTTGAAGCGAAGCCATGTTCAAAAGAAGTGCCTGCAGTTCAATGCTTGCCCCATTCCGTTCTATGGAATCCATCCAAGTCTGTTTTGCTCCAGCAATTAAAAATCCTTCTTGAATATAATTCTCTTGGAGGTTTTGGATTGTTAGGTCTATTTGCTCTTTTTTGTTGAATCTTTTGAAAAACCAGCCAATAGCAGGAACAGATTGATGTATAGATGAAGGAAGGCTTGCCGGCACTAAACCTTTATTTGTTATACTATCCTTAATCCTATTTAGAATCTTATAAACCTCTTTTCTTTTACCAAAAGGCTTTAGTGAAACTAATTCTGATCGTATATCATAAAAAGAGCAATTGGGAAAACCGCGAACAATACCTAAATTCTTGTTTATTGTAGACATTAAACCGTTTATAGAATTCAGAGCGGCATTGTAAGCCAATCTATTATTTTTATTAGGTATGTCTTTTTTGTATAATATGGCATTCCTTTGCTTTCTTTTAAGCTTGTTAATATTCCTAAATACATAACTCCCTTCGGCTATTGCCTTTTCTTTATTAACAGAAGCACTGAATACTAAAGCAGTATCTTTATTTATTTTTATCCTTAAAGCAGTGTAGATTCTTCTTGCATTCTCATCATTATTGCTATAGCTGGAATTCTTCCATTCTTTTATTTTTTCAGCTTTGATTTTATTTCCAGTTAGAACAACATAAATGGAGTAATCCCCTTGCTTTTTATAACTAATTAAAACCTGATTTTTATTTAATTGGAGATTATAAAATCTTTCAGATTCATTGTTGTCATTGAAAATTCTACAATCCAAATCAAGGATTAAATTCCCATTATATTTTTTTAGGTTATATATGAAAGAATTATGATTATAAGGAAAAATAAATTCTTCTGTACATTTATTATCCCTCTCCCTTATTACTGAAGAGAATTGATTTGTAATTTTGGTTATTTTGCCATCTATATTAATATTTTCTATAGCCTTGTACATGATAAAATTATCATTAAAAAAGAAACCATAATCTTTTGATGAAGGCTTGGTGCCAAATGCCAAATATCCTCCCATTTTATTAGGAAGTAAAAATGCAGCATCCGGCAGCAATTTGCTCACTTTATCTTTATCCATCCAATGTGTTACTTGTAACATTTTTTACCTCCCTTTCTATCATTGATTTTATTTCATTCATTCTTTCTTGGGAATCAGCTTCAAATCTTAAAACCAGGGCAGGTTGGGTATTTGAGGCTCTAACCAGGCCCCAACCATCTTCAAATTCAATGCGAATACCATCAATTGTTAATGGATTATACTTTACAAATTTAAAATGAAGCTCATCAATTACTTTTTCTTTAAAATTATCAGGGCAAGGCCACCTAATCTCTGGTGTAACATAAGTTTTAGGCACACCATCTAATAATTCAGAAACTTTTTTGCCGGATTCTGAAATAATCTCTAATAGCTTGCAAGCAGCAAAGAGTGCATCATCAAAAAATCCAATTTCCTTAAAGAAGAAATGGCCTGACATTTCACCAGCAAGAATAGCATCTTCTTCCTGCATTTTTTTCTTAATAAATGAATGGCCTGTTTTATACATTATTGGGATTCCATGGCATTTAGTAATTTCATCTTTTAATGTTTTTGAGCATTTCACTTCATAGATTATTTTTTTATTGGGATCTTTTTGCAGAAACTTCCTTGCTAAAATTATAAGTATTTTATCACCCGGAATAATATTGCCTTTTTCATCTACCATTCCTAAACGGTCACCATCCCCATCAAAAGCAATTCCTAAGTCTGCATTATTAAATTTAACAGTTTCAATCAACTCCTGTAAATTTTCTTCTACAACAGGGTCTGGTTCATGATTAGGAAAATTGCCATCGGATTCACAATACAGCTTGATAATTTCACATCCAAGACTATTTAATATTTCAGGGTTAATCCCAGAAGCGGTTCCATTCCCGCAATCCACTACAACCTTTAGCTTTTTTTTAATATTAGTTTTGTTAAGTATAAATTCTGTATAATCTTTAAGGGCATTTTGAAATCTAAGATTGCCCTGGCCGCAATTAAAATCATTCCCATCTGATAATCTTTTTAATTTTTGAATCTCTTCTCCAAAGATAGCTTTGCCATTTTTTATAATCTTGAAACCATTGTATTCTTTAGGATTATGGCTTGCAGTAATCATAACTGCTCCGCTATTTTTATATTTTAATGAAGAAAAATAAAGAATAGGGGATGTAACAATCCCAAAATCCACTACATCACAGCCAGTGCTTAATAATCCTTTAACAAAAAAGTCTCTTATCCTTTTGCCATGAATGCGATTATCTTTGCCTATTAGAATTGTTCCAGGCATATAAGTCCCAATTGCCTTGCCAATCTTTTCTGCTTTTTCTTCAGTTAAATCAGTATCTACAATTCCTCGAATGTCATATTGGCGAAACATACTCATAATATCACAAAAAAGAGAAAAAAGAAGATATATTTAAGTTTTTGGAATTATGTTTCTTGTTAGATTTCTTCCTCTTCTGGTTCAGGAATGCTTTTTGAGTGAAGTTTTTCTATTTTAATAGGATTTGGCGTTATAACAATCCAATTACCTGAAAGACCTGCTATGTCCCCTTCAACCTCTGCAGCTGTGGATTTCAGCTTGTTTACAGCCCTTCTTAAATCAATTACATCATTCTCTTTTAAAGGCTTTAAATCTACTAAAACAACTGTAGTGCCTTGCCTGATTACCTTTAAAATCTTTTTAACATCGTCAAATTCATTTAATGAAAATGTTCTAACAATAAAAGATGGTTTTTTTTTAGAAGTTTGAATCTCTAAATATTCTCCAGATCCTTCCTTTTCTTCGAAGTTTACCCAATCCTTAAATTTTTTTGAAAAATTGACCATATTTATTCTCCCATATTAAAATTCTGCTGCAAAAATGTCAGCATTGTATGATTTCCTGCTAACTTATATGCCCTGTATGCAGAACTTAAGATTTCTTTCTTTAAATAAATATCCCCTAATCTATTTAATTTATTAGTTGCATGAGCTAAATGAAAAGCCTTTTCTGCATAAACCAGCTGATCTTTTCTTAGGCATTTTTCTCCAAGTTCAACAAGCCTTTCTTTATTTCCAAGAATATTGAACACTTCAATGGCACTTTGATATTTTTCCCGATTTACACATTCATCCCCGACAGTTATTAGCTTGTCTGCATCGCCCAATAATTTAAATGCTTTAATCGCATCAGTCATCTGCCCATCCCTTAAACAGATTTCACCAATCTCTAATAATTTACTTTGGGCATGAGCAAGGTTATAACATTCGATAGCATTGGAATGCATGTTCATAGAAACAAATTTATCCCCTACTTCCTCCAGCCTTTTGTTGTTTCCAGTCATTGTCAAGGCTTTAATTGCATCTTGGGTTTTGCCTCTTTTTATAAGCTCTTCAGCAGTAGCATTTAGAATTGCATAACGTTGGTTTTCGTCAAACATTGAAAGGTCCAAATTTTCAATACCTTTTTTTAAGATTATTGGAACCATCATTTCGCATGTCTTTTTATTTTTGTCAGAATATTTTTCTACAAGTTCAGGAATAGCCTTTTTTATATGTTCAACCATCTTTTTTCCTCCATTAATAAAGTTATATTGTAGAATAAACTGCCCATTTATATATTTAATGGCTTTTTAGTAAATAGTTTAGGAAATGCGGACTTCCACTATATCATTATCTCTTAGAACATGGTGTAATTTGCGTATTTTCTGCCCATCAAATTTAGAGGATTTTCCCCAAATTCTGGCGAATTTGAATTTTTTTATAAAATCCTTATGAAGCTTAAGGCAAAGATCCTTCAATGTTGCATTGGCAAAAAGGATTACTGGCTCTTTTAGGTCAGCTTTTTTGCTTATTTCTTTGCAATAGATTCTAATAAAGTTTAATTTATTAAATATAATATCCTTCAATTCATCAATATTAATATTTTTATCTGCGGAAATGCACAAATCCGGCTTTATTATCTTTTTAATTTTGTTGAGCTGTTTTTTTGGGACCATATCTATTTTGTTTAATACTGTAATGCCAGGGATATAATGCTTATTGCCTTCTATACTATCAATTAATTGTTCTGCAGTTATATCGCTTCTTATTACTACATCTGCATTGGCAATCCTGAACTCCCTTAAAATATTTTTAATTGATTTGTGATCTATGTTATTTAATTTTACTGTGGAGCCAATGCTTATCCCTCCTTTAGATTTCTTTTTAATTTTTATAATTGGCTTTATTGCGTTTAATCTGATATTTGCTTCATATATCTCATCTTTAACTATTTCGAGATGCTTTAAATTAAATACATCAACTAACGTTATAACTAAATCAGCATTGCCGGCAACTGCCAAAACTTCCCTTCCTCTGCCTTTGCCGCTGGCCGCCCCCTTGACAATTCCGGGAACATCAAGGATTTGGATTTTTGCATGCTTGTATTCTAAAAGGCCAGGGATAACAGAAAGTGTTGTGAATTCATATGATCCAACTGGGGAATTTGTTTTGGTTAATGAATTTAATAAAGTGCTTTTGCCTACAGATGGAAACCCCACTAATAAGACTGTTGCATTGCCTGATTTTTTTACTGAATAGCCATCGCTTCTGCTTCCTTTGGATGCTCTCTTTTTTTGCTTGTCTTTTAATCTTGCAATTTTTGCTTTTAAAAGTCCAACAGCACCCTGTGTTCGTTTATTATATTTAGTGGTTTTTAATTCTTCTTCGAATTCTTTTATCCTTTCCTGCAGCTTTATGTTCTTTTCTAATTTAACCATATAGTTTTTATGCAGAATGCATTTTATAAAATTTTTGACTTTTTTATCGCGTAGAAATGTTAGATTTTAAGCCTTTTTCCATATTGGATTAATCTTTCATGCATGTTTGGGCTTCTTATGATGTTTAATGCGTTTACCTCTTCGGATAAATTTGGAGCTAATATTCTTTTATCAGTTAACTTTCGTCTTTTCAAATCAATCCCTGCTTGGTAGATTGCATTTAATTCTCCAGAATAGATAATCTCTGCTTTATCTTCGAAGCATTCCAAAACTGCTAATCTTCTAATTTCTGGTTCATTTACTTCACTGCCCTCAACCATTTGCCCATTAATGGGCTGTGGGACAAAATCATAACTTATTTAAATAATCAGTCATTTTTACTTTTTGAAATGGTTTTAGAAAGTATTTTTGATCCAACATTGGGCAGGGTTTTGAATTCCTTGCCTCAGCCATGGGGCTTGTTGATAATTAGTTTTCTTCTTACAGCTTTAATTACTTTGGTTTACAAGTATGCAACAGATCAAGAGATTATGGGGACATTAAAAGGAGATATTAAGTCACTGCAGAATGAAATGAAGCAGTTTAAGGATAATCCATCAAAGGCGATGGAGCTTCAGAAGAAGGCAATGAGTAAGAATATGGAATATATGAAATATTCATTTAAGCCTATGCTTATAACTTTTATTCCTTTGATTATAATTTTTGGTTGGTTGAGGGGCCATTATACTGTTATAGGAAATCCTGATGTCTTTTTTGGGCTTAGCTGGCTTTGGTCTTATATAATCTTTTCAATGGTATTTAGTATTCTTATAAGAAAGATTCTAAAAGTGCACTAGCGAAACTTTTATAAAGAAATTCCTTTTTCTTATTCTTTAAATAAAGGCTAAAATGACTAAAAAAACTCAAAGATCAAGAAGTATGAGAAGGGTTTTTGTAAAAACTCCTGGTGGAAAAAATGTAATCCATTATAGGAAGAGGAAGCCATCAAAAGCAAAATGTGCTAGTTGCGGCAAAGTTTTGCAAGGTGTTCCTAGAGAAAGGCCTTATAAAATGAGCACAATGGCCAAATCAAAAAAAAGGCCGAACCGCCCGTATGGCGGAAAATTATGTTCAAGCTGTACGAGAAAAGTTCTTACTAATGTTGCAAGAGCTTGATTCTCTTTTTGTTAAAAAGGATATTTGTTCGGCGACGAATAGGTTGATGAAACAATTTGGAGGAAAAAATGATTGAAATAGGTAGAATTTGTATGAAAATTGCAGGCAGGGATGCTGGCAATATAGCTGTAGTTGTAGATAGCATTGACAAAACTTTTGTTCTGGTTGATGGAAATGTAAGAAGAAAAAGGTGCAATATAAAGCATCTTGAGCCAACTGAAAAAAAATTAAAAATTAAAGCAAAAGCACAAACTAAGAATGTTTTGCTTGCATTAGAAAAAGCAGGCTTCAAACTTCGTGAAAAAAATCCCAGAAAAAAAACTAAGGCAGAAATCAAGCCTAAAAAAACAGCAAAAAAAACTAAAGTCGCAAAAAAGCCGGTTAAAAAGAAGGCAGTTAAAAAAATAGCAAAAAAAACTAAAAAGATTAAAAAATGAATAAGGAAGAATTGCAACAGAGATTTCAGGAATTGCAATTATTGAGTTCTCAATTAAAACAAGTCCAGCAGCAGATTGGCCTTTTTAATCAGCAGGCAGAAGAATTAAAAAAAATAAAGGCAAGTGTAGAAGAGATTGAAGCTAAAACTGAAAATACTGAAATTCTTGCACCCCTTGGTGCTGGGATTTATATTAAAGCAAAATTACAAAAGCCTAAAGAAGTGATAATGAATGTTGGGAACAATGTAACTGTTCAAAAATCCACTGAAGACGCAAAAACAATAATTCATGGCCAGATAAAAGAAATAGAATCGATTATTGGGGAAATGAGGTTAGAATTTGAGCGCGGGGCAGTAAGGGCCCAGCATTTGCAGATTGAGATTCAAAAATCAGTGGCGCAAAAAGCAGAAAAATAAATAAACTCTTTTTACTTTTTTTAAATTGGTGAAGATGGATAAAAGTAAAATATTAAAATATTATTCTAGAAAAGAAGTTCAGAGTTCTATGCTTAATGTCTCCAAATCTCGAGAGGTAAGTGTTAGGTTTGAAAATGGTGGTTTTGGCAAGAGGCCGGATATCCTTCAGTTTGCAGGGGACATAAAAGAATTTGTTAAGCGTGGCGCAACATCATTTCACATTTCAGAAGAAAGGTGGTCCGACCCTTTGCAGCTTAAGCCTGGAATGACCAAAAAACAGTTGGATGACTTGAGGATAGGCTGGGATTTAATCTTGGATATAGACACATTATTTTGGGATTATTCAAAGTATACGGCTTTTCTTTTAATTGAAGCATTAAAATTTCATGATATAAAAAATTTAGGTGTGAAATTTTCTGGCAATAAGGGATTTCATATTTGTGTTCCTTTTGAGGCTTTTCCTTCAGAGGTAAATGGTAAAAATACAAAAGATCTATTCCCTGAAAGTTTGCGGGTAATCGCATCTTATTTACAGCAAATGATTAAGGATAAGCTTGCATGTTATGTATTGGATAATGAAAATATTCAGCAAATAGCTGTAAAGGCTGGCAAAACTCCTGATGAATTGATGAAAAACAGAAAATTCAATCCATTTTCAATAATAGATATAGACACAATATTAATTTCAAACAGGCACCTATTCAGGGCTCCATTTTCATTGCATGAAAAATCTGGTTTGGCCTCAATTCCAATTAGTGTAAATGATGTGCTGGATTTTACAAAAGAGAAGGCAAAGCTGGAAAATATTTCTTTTGAACATAAATTCCTTAAGAATGCAGAAGAGAATGAAGCAAAAGATTTGATCATTCAGGCTTTTGATTGGTACTCCAAGAAAGCTTTAAGGGCTAAAACCCAAGAAAAAAAGAATGAAGAAAAAGAATTTGAAATCCCGCAAGTGGCAATATCAGAAGAGTTTTTTCCGCCCTGCATTTCTATGATCTTGGCAGGAAAAATGGAAGATGGAAAAAAAAGGTCAATATTTATTTTACTTAATTTTTTAAGAAAAATGGGCTGGGGCTGGCAAGAAATTCAAAAGCGTTTGCTTGCATGGAACGAGACTCATCCTGAACCATTAAGGGGTAATTATGTTCTGTCGCAAATACAATGGCATAAAAGAAAGAAAGAGGGGATATTGCCTCCTAATTGCAGCAATACTTCTTATTACAAGGATTTAAGGATATGCAATCCTGAAAATCTATGCAAAAGAATAAAAAATCCTGTTAATTTTACAATGATTAAAATTAGGGCATATGAGGAAAATAAACCTAAACTTAGTAAAAAGAAGAAGAAATCATAAGTTCTCTTTTAAATTTTCAATCTCCTGAAGTAATATTTTTTGTTCATCTTCAAGATTCATAATTTTGGCTTGTGGCGATAAATGCCTTTTACTAAGCTTTTTAATATTTAGATTTTTTGAATACCTCTTATTTTCAATATCCATCTCAATAGAAATAATATCCTGTTCAAGATTTAATTTATTTTTTTGCGGTAATTTATCAACTTCTTTTTTTATTTCTGTGATAAACCTTTGTGCAATGCCCAGCTTATCTGCTTCAAAGTATCTTCTAGCCCTATAGAGTTTTTCTTTTAACATCCTTATTTTTCTTTGTTCTAGCTGTGGCTGATGTATAATCCCGCTTACATTTTTTATAACTTTAAGCTCTTCTTTAATTGGTGCTTGCTTTAACTGATTGATTTTAGCCATAATATCCTGCTGTTCTTTGGAAAGATCTTTTATTGAATCCTGCTCTTCTGGCTCAATTATTTTTTTGGTTTTGGCAGGAACCTGAATCGGCTTTCCAACAGCCCGCATTTGTTCTTTAAAATCAGTAATTGCAAGTCTTTCTCTTTTGTTCTTAAGCATCTCCATCTTTTGAGCTTCTTGTTTTCTTTTAAGCTCAATATCTTCAAGCACTGTAGTCCTTATAGCATTGATAATCTCCTGCTCTTCAGCTTTAAGTTTTTTAATTTGTTGTGATACGCCTGCGCTAGGCTCAATTTTTTGGGTTTGAGGGACCATGGCTGCTGGCTTTTCAATAGGCTGTTGCTTTTTTAAGGGTTCAAGACCTGTAAGTTTTATTTTAGACTTTTCTGGCATCATAGTTTCAAGAAAATGTTTAATCTTCAAGGCAAAAGTAAATTTTTTTGGCTTATTTTTAATGCGTTCCAATTCATTTTTGAAATATTCTAATTCTTTTTTGCTCCTTTCACCATAGATAGAAGAAAAAATTGCTTTATTGATATTATGATAAAACTCCATTAATTCTGGATAAATTTTGGCTCTGTCTCTAGGGGATAATTGTACATAATAATCTAAAATTTTATTGTAAGTACGTTTTATTGTTCTGATATTCTCTTTTAATATGACTCTTTCTTCATCTAAGAGATCTTGGATCTGCTGTCGCCTATTTTCTTTTTTTAGAAATTTGATATAATCCTTAATATTTTCAAATATTTTTTTATCTTGCTCAATTAATTTTTCTTTTAATGATTTTGGAGTTATACTTTTCTGCTTATGGGATTTTTTGGCATGTGTCTTAACTATATCCTTAAATTCATCCAATAAGGCAATGATTTCTTTTTTGGAAATTTCATGGCCGGAATATTTTAGGTGGGCTAATTTACTAGCAAAATTAACCAAGCTTTTTCTCTTTTTTTGGAGCTCATCAATTAATTCTTGATCTGTGAATTCATAATTCATGCCCAATAAATCAGAAAAAAAATCTTTTGAAATTGAATTAAATGTTTTGAATGCTTCTTTATCCTTAAGTTTAGGAAGATTATTTTCAAATTTTGAAATCTTATCAACATGGAGTGTTAAATCTTTTTTAACTTCTTCCTCCTCTTTTTTTTCTTCCTTTGGCTTTTCTTCTTCTTGCTTTTTAATTTCTTTTATGAATTGTGGCAGTTTCCATAAGCCTGCTTTTTGCAAAAATTTTCTAAAATTAAAAAGAATTAATGAGAACTTATGAAAGTTATTTTTAAAGTATATTAATAATATGATAAGCCATATTCCAACAACAATAAGTAATGGAATAAGAATTATTAGTGGATAGGTCTTTTCACCTATCATTATTTCTTGTGCATATACTAATGGCAAAGCAAGAATTAAGCCAAATATCCAAAAACCTTTTTTCATATAAAAGAATTAACGTAATATTTATATAAAAAGGTTTTCATAACCTTTTTATCAGGGATTTTAAAGATGAGATATAAGAAGCCACTTCTTGGTCTGTAAGTTCCTTTTTAGAATATACTTTTGTTTTGGTATCAGAAATATAATAGTTAATTCTTGATATTATTCCTCTTGGAAGTTGTTTTTTTGTTAAATTCTCATTTATTTTATTAATATTCGAGCCCCTGACTCCAAGAGCTTTGGTCAAGAAAGAATTCATTGCTGATGATGCAGCCCTGTATATTTTTCGGTTCTTATTTTTGCCAATATTTTTCTCTAATGCGGTTAATTCTGAATAGGCAATATTTCTATATTTTTTTATTTTGTCATCAAGTTTTGTTCTTTGTTTTTTAGGTTTAAACATAACTCCCTTAAATGTGTCAAAATATCCATAATAAAGATACATTAGAAGTATTGCAATAGCAAGAATAAAAATAATGAAAACCGTAAAGGTAATTATATCTGAACTTTCTTTGTATTCTCCAGCCCTCATTGTTTTATTTCTTTGAAGTTTCCAAGCCATATTATAATTAGGATTTTTTTCATCTAGGCTGATATTGAAAAATAGTTCATTGTTAATGGATATTCCAAGTGATAGATTTTGCAGAAATGTTGTAATGTCTATTGGTTCAGATGTGAGGTTTCCAATAATTGTATTAAATTGTTGTTGTGTAAAAGCATCAGTTCTAGATGCAATTTGGTCTTTTGTTACATTAATCATAACTTTAGTTACATTAAATCTTAGTGGCAACAGGATGCTGGTTTTTTTGGCTATTAGGTTTTCTATGCTTGTTGCAAAAATAATTGTTTCGGTGCCTCGCCAATTTGGATCTTTGGCGCTTAATTTGGCTATATGTGTAATTGGGTCAAGCTGGACTTTGACATATTCTGTTTGGCTATATACAAAATCTGCATCCTTTCCAAAATATTTAGGCAGATTTATATTAACTTCCTCAGTTCCTGAAACAGCATGGAATTCCACAGGAAGATTATTTTCAACGACTTCAGCAATTTCTGATTTTTCTAAGATATAATCTTCTTGGGATAATGCAGGAAATGATAATAGGATAATAAATAGCAAAATTAATATTTTTTTCATTATATTATAAGAAGAAGATTATTCTTAAATATGTTTTGGTTAGTAAAACCCTCTTAATAATATCTCAAGGGAGAATTGGAATTTATCATCTCCCTTTTTAATAGCCTCTTCCATTAATTCCCTATGTTTTAAATAGGATCTTGAATGTCCAAATAACGAGCGCAATCTTAATGTAGTTCCCTTTGCTTGATAATGTGCATCATGGAATAATGTCCTTTTAAAGGATGAATAATTACGCTTTATCCTCATTTTATGTGTTACGAATTCAATATTATTCAGCCTTTTTTTTAATTGATTAGCATATCTTTTATAATGCCAGCAAGCAATAAGCACTTTATTTTTAGCATTTTCTTCAATAAAATCCAGAAGGTCTAAAACTCCTGATCCTAAGCTATTTTTTGGCCTTGCAATTATTAATCTTTTAGAAGAATTGTCAGTATAGCATATAGCACTGGTATATAATTCAATATGTTCTTTTATTCCTTCAAGATACATCTGTTCAAAAGAATCATCAAGTGAGCAATAATCCATATTGGGATCAACTTTATCAAACAAAAATCTTTTAGGATTTTTAATCATATAAAATAAGAAAGTCTATTCTATTTTTAAAGCTTATTGCTAAATTGGAAAGAATAGTCCAATTTCCTCAAAACTGGCCGCCAATATTTACCATAAATCCCTGTTTTATAGGATTGCTCATCATATACATTTGCCTTCCTTTTTCGACTTTTACTTTTTTTCCAGCTATTACATTGAAGAGATATTGAATTTCATTTTTTCTTAAATATGCTTCTAAAGCAGTCCCTAATGCCAAGGCTGCATAGGTCACATTCTGCCATTTCCTGCTTTTAACATGGTTTGTCACCATCGAATTAATATCATGGCTATCTGCCATTTTAATTTTAAATGCATGTTGTATAGCTCCAGAGAAGATATAACGCCATCTGTCCGTCATCATCATTAATGATGTAGTTGCAATAAATGGCCTTAGTTTATCTGGAATGGAATCATATCTTAATAATGAAGTCAAAGTAAGGTTTCCAATGGTTGTAAATGCGACTCCTGCTCCGCTCAATAAATCTTGTTCCAGCTTGCTATTTCGATATTGTTCATTGGGCATATAAGATACACTGGATACTAATTTCTCTTTAAGATTGGGTCCATGCATCTTAATATCTTTGAATCCAAACAAATGGGCAAGGGTAAAATGCCCGGATTCATGAAGACCTATTGTTGCAACATATGCTAAAGGTATATATAAGCCATATTCCCACCATTTTGTACTATAAATCGTTTTTTTCTTTGGCGGAAGCCTAATGATATCAAATGCCCTTTTCTTCTTTTTTTTCAAAATGGGTTTATTTTTAGGAAGTTTATGGATTAAAACCTTTTTTTCTAAATTATCTGCATTTGCTTTGGCTGGTTTTGGGGCTAATGCTAGGCCTATGGATAATGCTCCAGCCTGTAAAATGTGTTTTAGTTTCATTTTATATTTTATAATATATATATCTTAGCACATATATAAAGCTTTTTGTAGTAACAGCTATATTTCCTTAATATTTACTTCATCAGCAACAACCAGCCTTATTCCCACACCTAGTTTAAACAATGCAGAACAAAGTCCCATATGCTCTTTGCCTGTACCAGAAATAAAATTCACTCCAATGTCCATTTTAAGTTTTCCCTTTAAATCTTCTAAAATTTTATTTTTAATCTCTTCAACAGTTCCAAAAGAATTTATTATAATATAGGTGCAAGGCTTTTCACAAGTAAATTTCTCTTTGCCAAATTCATTGCAAATAATAAATACATGGCTCCAATCTTCTTGTTTAATTAATTTAGAGGCTTGAGCCCAAGTACCTTTTCCAGAACTAACAACCAAAATTAAATCTGCCATAACATCTATAGAATTTTTGACATTTTTATAAGTTACGCTTATATCCCTTAAAATTTCCGAGTTTATTAATTATTTTTCACTACTAATAATATTTATTTTTGTTGGAAGAAAACTCCTGGTTCTCACACAAGGCTTAATCGTGCAAATTCTGCAGAATCATTAGGGGATTATTTGGCAATTTGCAACGGCGCTTAAGTTAATTCTGCGATATTTTTTAATTTATCTACAATAAAAATCATTGCTTCTGTATCCAAACCGCAATATTCTTCAAGATTTTTTCTGATATTTTCAATCTCCTCTTCAGAAGGAAGTTTTCCATCTTTATCTCCTAGGGCCATTCTCAAAAATTCCGAAGATGCTAACAGGCCATTGTTTATGGCTAATCCTTCATAGCTGACATTTGTTAATGCAGGCAATACATATTTTATTGATGCAGAGCCTTTTTGTTTAGGGTTATAATAGTAGAAATTTTTAAATGGTATCCATAAATCTACAAACCTTTTGTCTAGTGATTGTGCCCATTTTTTATATTTTGGAAATATTTCAGCAAGTGAATTAATTATATGCTTTTCAAATCTTTGATTATATACTAATATACTTCCTTTTGTTCCTAAGACTTTTTTCAATTCTTCAATGAACTTTTCTCTTGGGTCATCTGAACCATCAGCAATATATGAGTAATGAATAAGATTATCATCAGTCCTTACATGGAGAGAGAATTGAAAAGGAATTTGCTGGTATGGTTTTGCATTTTCATAAACTGGTATTGCTGGATTAAAGCATTCAAAATCTAAAAAATATTCAGGTTCTTTTATTTGTTTAAGAAAATTCAAAACTTCTTCTTTATTAACATGAACAACTTTTTCTTTAGCGCATTGGATCTGGATTCTTTGCTTTGCTGTTATTTTATATTCATTTGGTACATCCTTTATTTCTACTATGTTTTGATCAAATAGCTCAAAAGAGCTTCTGCCGTTTCTATAAAGCTCGAATACATTCCCATCTGGAAGTTTCCAGCACTGGTTTTTTAATTTACATGGGTAAGGGTCATTGCATTTTATGTGGATGCCTGTTTCCGGCATTTCTTTTTGTTTTATAATTTGAAACATTTTATCAATTCTTTTATCAATGCCTTCCATATATGCATTTACATCTTCAGTCATATCTTCAATGATGAAAAGCTCATTTAAATCCAATTTTGCTTTTCTAATATATCTATTATTAATATGCATAATGCAGGCTTTCCGAATCTTTAATCCTGCTTTTTCATAGCAGTATTTTTGGAAGCTCAAATCATGCAGATTTACATCTTTAATTTTTGTTCCGGATTTAACTTCAATTATGTCCCATTCATTTTTATTCACAGGCTTTAGGATATCAGCCCTTGCATGAATATTTTCAAAAACAAATTTTGCTTCAAATAAGGGCTTGCACATTTTTAATTGTTCTTCGGTTGGCTCTTTATTTATTTCTATGCCTTCTGGAAATAATTTTTTAGCATGATTTTCCACCATTAGTCCTTGCTCTAGAATATGTTGCTGTTCTGCAGAAACCTCTGGAATAATCTCTTTATTATTAAATATTACCCAAAGATATTTTGGGCATTGCAGTCCAATAAGATAATTTGATTTAGATAAAAATACCATCCCTAAAAAGAAATAATTAATGCTTTAAAACTTTTTGCATTATGAAAAATAAGGAAATTCTAATTTTTTCACAAGTTTTATAAAATTTTTGCAATTAACCTTTTTCATGAAAGCTTATGATGGAAAATCAACAATATTAGAATATGCCCTTGATTTGGCAACTTCTGCCCATAAAAGGATGAAAAGGGATACGGGAGAACCATATATTACACACCCGGTAGCTGTTGCATCTATTTTAGAAAATTTAGTTTATAAATCTGAATATAAGGATGCTGCTATAGCTGCTGCATATCTTCATGATGTTGTAGAAGATGTAAGGGGATTGGATGTTTATGATCCTTTTTTTGATTATAGAATATCTAAAAAAAACACTTTAAATTTTCTTTTGGAAAAAGCCCGAATAAATAAGGATTATATCTGTTATATTGTAAATAAGCTGACTTTTAGGAAGGAAACAAGTTATAGCCAGTATATGGATGAAATCTTTACATTATCAAAATTTACTGGTCCTATAAGGTCTTTGGATATAATTGCTGCCTTATTGAAATTTTGTGATAGGATTGCAAATACTATTCCTGATGAAAAGTTGAATAAAGATCAATTACTGCAAAAATATAGGTCTTTTAAAGATGCAGATATAAAGAAATTAAAAAGGCTCTATAAATCAAAGGGGATTACTGATAAATTCATTCAGAATGGTGGAATCTTTTATGATGAAAATTTTTTCTTTGGGGCAATGGAAGATAAATTTGAAACAAAGAAATGTGCAAATGCTTTGGATAATCTTGTTTCATATATTCCTGAAGTAGAAAAATTCATTTTAAACGGTTCATCGAAAGTATTATATGCTTGGGAGGGGATGTTTTTTGATCAAAAAAAACTATCTTCACTTATAGATAGATGTTTATTGAACTCGTTCACAATAATTGAGAATGCGGATTTGACTGACAGGCTTAAATTAATACACATTATTTACAGGACTGCCAAATATCGAAATAGGAAAATTAATAAGGGTTCTATTCATAGGTTAAAAGCATTGAGATTCAAAGTAAGGCAGAGATGAATTGATTATGGTTCTGAAACAAGATTTAGATCAGCATTTTATGATAGATAAAGGCTTGGTTAAAAGAATTGTTGGTTATGCTGATCTGAAAAAAGAAGATATAGTTTTGGAAATTGGGGTAGGCAAAGGGATTCTAACGAAAGAATTAGTTAAAAAATGTAAAGTAATAGCAGTTGAAAAAGATAAAAGCCTATTAACCTTAAATGATATTCCTGATGCTGAAATACATTATGCTGATGCTTTGATTTTTCTGAAGACTAAGCCTCATTTTAATAAGATTGTTGCAAATATTCCTTATTCTATTTCAGAGCCTTTGTTGAATTTATTAAAGAACTTTAATTTTGATCTTGCTATACTTGCTGTTGGAAAGAATTTGGCAGATAGGCTTTTGGGAAATAAAAAAACAAAATTATCAATACTTATGCCTTTATTTTTTGATATAGAATTATTAGAGGATGTGCCTAAAGATGCATTTAGCCCAAAACCTAGAACCAGTTCTGCCGTAATAAAAATTATTCCAAGAAAACAATTAACAAAAATGGAAAAAATATTAATGGATTTTTTGCAGCAGGATGATAAATTAGCTAAAAATGCTTTAAGGCAAACCTTAATGAGAAAATATAATCTTACTAAGCGGGAATCCAGGGAAGCGATTCTCAAATTTGATTTTTTAGATAAGAATCTTAAATTATTATCATATAAAGAAATAAAAAAAATAAAAGAATATCTTATTTCATTTTGACTTTCATGGGTGTATTTTCAGGTTCTCTTACAGCAGCGAAATAATATATTAAGCCCCCAATCAAACTTAACACAAGTAAGACCAAAGCAACAATTCCAATAGTTTTCCATGGCCAGCCTTTTTCTTCTTCCAGAACCTTTGAACCTATTTCTTTTGTTTTATTATCAGTTGTTGTATCTTCAGTTTTTTTATCTTCAATCTCAATAACTTCTGATGCTTCAGCCCTTACAGCAAAATAGCTAAACCCATCAGTTTTTATTTCATAAGAAACAAAATCTTCTTTTGCATCAGTGGCTTTAGTTTCTAAATCCACCCATGTCTCATTGAAGTACCTTGAAACAATTACATCTCCTGTGTTTAAGTCATTGTCATTCAGCCATTTTCTTTCAACTTTAAACTTAATCTTTGCTTCTTCAATAGCATCATCAGGAAGGTTTTGGTTTTCGAATTTCCAGTACTTATAGATTTTGCCTTCAGGATTGTATGCATTGTCAGGAGCACCTTTAAGTTTTTTTACTTTGATTTTGACTGAATATAATTTTTTAGAAACTTTGAACCAAACTTCTTTTATTCCGATTATGCCCTCGTCATCTTGAATCTTAACAGTCTTATCATCCCCTGCTTCCATGTCCCCAACCATGTATGAGTAGGTCTCTTCAGCTTTATCAGTGGTAGTGCCTGAAGTTGAACTTGAACTTGTTGATGTTGTACAGTTCTGTGAAATGGCTGGCTTTTCAAGTACTGTCCCGCAGCCGTTGTGGTCAGTAACTGTCCTGGACTGTATGCTGTTTGTGCAGGTGCCCCAAGAACCGGCTGACCAGTCTTCAGCACACATTGTCTGAACAATTGAGTGATTTAATCCAGATACTCTTAGCCTATTGCCTTCAACTGCTGAACAATGGTATTGTCCAGTGGCAGTTCCATCGCATTTTACTCTTATTTCTCCAGTGCCTGTACAGGTTGGAGTCAAAGTTGTATTCCAGCCTGGATCCTCATCTTTTACACAAACCCAATTTTGAGTTGTATTTGGCTTTTCAACAAATACTGTTTTGTTTATGGTTGCAGTTGGATGAAGATTCCTAACAACAATCTTTCCAACAGAATAACCCACACCTTGTATTTCAATTGAAACATTTCCTAAAACTAATTTCGTCAAATTGGTAAAATTATAATTATCCATAGTTACCAATGTTGCTCCAGAATGATTTGTAATATTTAATTGATATAGCCCTGTGAAATTCTGTCCAACATTAAAAGTTCCATTTACCATGATGCTCAAGTTGTATACCTTTGTATTGATGTTTGAAGAGTTTCCAGTAATTGTGTCTAAAACATCTGAAATTCCATCTCCATCATCGTCAGTATCATCTGCATCAATTGTGCCATTGCCGTCACTGTCCAATTGAAGTGCATATCTGGCAAATGTAAAATTTAAATTATTGGAACTGTCATTTGAATAAATGTTAATGTAATGTTTTCCATAGTCTATTAAACTAATATTATATTTGCCTGAATGGCAGCTTGAGCAAATAGTTGTATTAATGCCTCCATCATAATTAAACCAAAGTGTTCCTGGATCACTCATCGTCACATCTAATGGAAGAGTTAAGTTGGTAACATTATAAGTGGCATTGGCTGGATAATTTATAGTGATTATTGGTCCAACATATCTTGAGTAATTATACATTAAAGAGGTATTTGTATGGCCCCATTCATCCCAGCAGGTAACATTCCATAGATGTGTTCCGATTCCTAATCCTGTAACAATAGTTGAAGTTTCTGAACCATTTGTGGCAGTAAGGTTTGAAACATTAACAACGCCGTCAATTGTTAAGTTGCAGGTAAAGGTCAAAGTAGCATTATCAACAACAGTCCAATTGAATTTCATTCTTGAATTTGATTCATTGCTGAAATTAACTGGTGCGCTTAATGTCAGTGAATGGTTCATTGAATCTACAAAAAATGATCTATCCACAATGCTATAATTGCTGACAGTAGTATTGCATGAAAGCCTTAATGTATTATGTCCTTGCGAGGCTGTAAAAGTGGCATTAAATGAGGTTCCCGCAGTAGCAGTAAGGTCTCCTGTCATAGAGGCATTATTAACCCATAATGTGCCTACACTATCCCATAATGAGTATTTGCAAGAGCTGGTATAGTTTGTAGTCACATTTAGTGGTAAGCTGTCAGTAGTAAAATTTGCTCCATTTGCAGGATTCAATATTGAAACATAATCTATTGAATTTTCGACACATATTGCTAATCCTAAGATTGCAATTATAGAAATTAATATTATTGCCTCTTTTTTTCTCATTTTAAACCTCTTTATTTAAAATCCTTAAACCTTATAAAGCAATTAAAAGTTTTCTTCCTTATAAAATTTTCTGTTCTTTTGTTTGACAAATTTTTAAAAAGAAAAGTTTTATAAATAACAAGAACCAGCCATTAAAATAGTTGTAAAACAAGATGAAAAAAACAATATCAAAGTTTACTCGGATGCTTGAATACAAAGCAGTTCAAGCAGGAATAAGGTTTGCAAGAGTAAACGAGGCAAATATCTTGAAAAAGTATCTCCAAGACTTTTTGTCAAGGAGTAGTTGCATAGTGGCTATGCCATCGGTAGTGAGGATAAATAATATTTGTCCAAGCTAAGTCCGAGAAACTACACACTTT
>JAYEMU010000005.1:0-6339 GCA_034718475.1 Nanobdellota archaeon | reverse complement strand
TATGGCGGTAAGTATTCTACCTTTATATTTGGGAATTCTGCCAAATACTCCTTAATGATATCTGTTTTATGATAAGGTGCATTATCGAAGATGAATACATACTTCTTGTTTTTATCAAGCCCATCAAAAAAATCCAATAAAAAGACCATATGCTGTTTTGCCCATTAAAATCTTCACAAAATAATCCATCACCTTCACTTTCATGTTGCATTACCTCTAAATTATAAAAAGATTAACTAGCATATAAAACAAACGATTTTTGTCCGTAACTAAAGTTCCGTAAATTTTATAAACTTGGGGAATAAAATTAGGAGTTACAATGAAAAAGGGCATTATCTTAATATTTTTAATTTTGGCGGCAAGCTTTGTGCTTGCTGAAGACGCAACCGTTAATCCTGATGAGCCTGCAACTGTAGTGCTTTCAGATTTTGCAGATGAGCCAGTACAGGCTATCAAAGTGCAGGAAGGCGATAGGATGGAATTTGAAATGCTTGAAGGCTTCCATACCTTATACATTAAAGAGCTTGTTAAGGAAAATATGAAAATATTATTCTTTCCAGATAAAAAAGAAGGAGAGGGTTCTAAGGGTGTAGGGGCTTTGCCTTTAACTAAAGAATTATCTTTGGCAATAGATGTCAATAAGGATGGTGCTGATGATTTGAAGCTATATATTGTTGACATACAAGATGATTATGCAGTAATTGTTATAAAGGATGTTCAGGAATTAGAAACTGCTGTCCCTTCAGGTGCTGGCGTGGTTGAGGATGTGGAAACTGAAGAAGGAACAAATTTTCATAATTATCTTGTTGCAATAGGTCTGGCTGTTTTTGGTTTGGCAATCTTTATGTATTCCAAAAAGCAAAAGAATGCTCAAAATAAAGCAGTGAATAATGATGCTGAGCCTAATTCAGAGGTTGAAAGTGATTCAGAGGAAACTAATGAAGAGCAAACATCTGAACCAAGTTCAGAGCAGCTTCCTCCTGAAGATGAAAAACCTGAGGAAAAAGAATTTTAATTTTTTCTTTGAAATTTTTTTATAATTTTAAGCCAGTTTTTTGGCTCTTTTCTTTTCATTATCCCTTCTAAAGAATATATAGCCACTTCCTGGATATTATTTTTTTTGAGCCATTTCAAGTCTCTTTGCAACTCTTTTTCAGACTTATAATTTTTTGTTATTTCTTTGAATTTTCCAGATCCAGTCAACCCGAGAATATAGCTTTTCTTATATCTGCTTAAGAATATTTTAACATATAATAAATAGAATGGCCTTAATAATTTTGGGATTATGCTTGGAAATAAAAAATAATTGTATTCTGCTTTTGGAACACCCAGCCTTTTTAGTATGAATTTTGGGAGGGGAAAGGTTGAGATGCTGTATTTTGGCAATTGAGACAAGGTTTTTTCCAAATAATGCCCATTCCTGCCTTTTTTAAAGAAGCAAGACAGCCATTTAAAGAGAGATTTGCTGTAGGGCGGCTCTATGTCTACCCTTATATTCAGTTCTTTAAACCTGCTTAATCTGTCAATATGCTCTTTTTTAATAAAACTGGAGAACCAATAGCCTTGGCTTTCCTTTAATAACGGCCATGGGATGAAAGAAAGATTGTTTGTTTTTTTAGATATTTCCCTTTTCCACCATGAGAATGATTCTGGTGAAGTGCATGCAAGATTTATTGTTAGCTTTATGTTTAAGGAGTTGATTAAATTAGCAAATTCGTTCCATTTAACTTTTTGCGGCTGTTCACATGATAGGCTTATTTGCATTGTGGTATTTCTCCCTTGTGCAATCCTCTATAAAAGCAGTTGCACAATATGCCTTTTTTTTAGGGAAAATTTTTAGGGCTTTATAATCATATATCCTGTATCCTTTTTCTTCATAGTATTTCATTTTCTTTTTGTCAAAAGCTATGAACTGGCGGAATACTCTTTTATTTTTTAGGTTTTTGTAAAATGCTTTTACAAGCTTTGTTCCTATTCCTTTCTTCCTAAAAGATTTTTTTACATTCCTATGGAAATGGTTTGCATTTTTTGGTGTTTTAGAAAATCTTACACTTAGTATTGAACGGATGAATTCTTTGTCTTTTTTATTATATTTGAAGAAGTATCTGCAAATTACTCTTGGTATTAGGAAAATTAAAATTAAGTTAGAAAGAATTTTATATTTTAATGGGTGCGTGCAGCCTGTGAGATAGCCAATTATTTTTTTGTCTTTTTCTGCTACATAAATATTTTTCGGCTCAAAATTAGTATAGTATTTTATGAAAATATCTGCCATTGTTTGCCTGTCTGAAAATAGATATTCAGTGCCTAATCCATTGAATGCTGTGTCATTGCATAGCTCTCTTAATTGCTCTTTGTCTGTTTTTTTATATTTTCTTATTTTCATAATAATTATTTATGCTTAGTTGTATTTAAATTTATTCAGGTTATTTTGCTTTAATATATTTCTGAATCCAGGAGTCCATTCATCAGTTATCATCAATACAGAATCAATTGTCAGGATAACATAAGGGAATTCTTTTTTTAAATTCTCAATTAAATCATAATATTCTGGGAAATTTGAAACTACTAATTCTGGCTCAAGCTGCCATAAATTTCGTATAAAATAATGTATGTTCGGAAGGTTAGATAAATAAGCCAACAATTTTCTTTCATCTTCTTTTGTGTATCTATCTAAATATAAAGGTTGCAGTAATAATAGTTTTTGATTGATTTAATCTTCTTTCAATAACGATAGTTTTGTCTTCTTTATATTCATCAACTATCTTCAATGCTTTATCAACATTATCTTTTCCTAATGCGTGTATTTTTAATTTTTCAGTCCCATATTTTTTTAACCTATCAATTTTAAACTTAACTTCTCCACTAAATTCTTCATAAGATTTATGTCTATTAATAAAAACCATATAAGGCAGGGATTCAACGATTCTTTCAACTTCTTGCTGATAAATAACTATACTAAAATCATCTTGTTCTAACATTTTTTCATACAATTCTTTAAAATATTTCTCAAAATAATTTCTTGTAACTAAATTGCATAGATTATTTCCAAAAGAAGGATATTTCCAAGCAATATCTCTTTTTAATTCTGTTATGTCCTCCCCTTTTTTCCAAGAATTTCTAACAACAATAGAAGTTTCCAATGCTTTAAACATATTTGGATTTAATTTATCTTTATAAAATTTTAATAACTCTTCGTCGTTATTTACTGGGAGATTTCTTTTTATCTGATTTGTTTTTTGTTCGGACTTATCTAAAAATAATGCTTCATCTTGATTTTGAACCATTACATCAATTATTTCTTTTTTGATTTTTTTCTTTTCTTCAGATGTTGCTTTACTAACATCTAAACTTAATTTTTGCCCGTCTTTTAATTCTAAGACATTACTAACATTTTTAGAAAAATCAAAAAGTTTTATAGTATTATTGGCAAAAATATCTCCAAATTTTCCTTCAAATAAAGTTTTTAATTTGTCAAGAATACTCACTTTATTTTCTTTGCTATTTCCATTAAAGAAAAAGTATCTGATTTAACAAATACCTCAGACCCTTTCATAACTCCTGCCCATTCAGAGATATGTATCTCCTTTCCTTTTGGGGTTAATACTCTTTGATTAACATTGTCAATTTCAACAATATAACTTTCTTCATCAAGAGTTTTTCCAAAAAGTTCAAGAACATCTAATTTTGATTCTTCCTTAAAAGTTACTTGGCTTAATTTCATAGTAAAGTTCCTCCATTGTATAAATACAAGAAAATTATAGATTTATTAAGCTTTTGGTATTTATTAATTTTTGTATAAAAAACATCATCACGACAAATCAATCTCTTTTTCATATTAATACTTTGTTTTTCTTTATTTAAATTTCTTTCCATTTTGAGTTTTCACCAACCTTTAATGCACCAATATAGCTTCCAAGATTTATATATCCCACGATTATACTCAAACCACCAATTAAAACTATCAGTCCAGCAACCAAATCTATTGGGTTAATTTGAAGAAATCCTTTTTGTGAAAGATTATAATAATCTGCAAATATTTCTTTTCTTTTAATAAAACCTAATCCTTTATCGCCCTGATTGAATCTTTTTCTAACTTGAGTCCATAAACTTTTTGTAATCTTAAAAATAGAATCCCAATTTTTAATTATCAATGAAAAATAATCATCACCACTTTCCAAAGCCATCTTAATTGCTTGTAAAGAATTCCATAATATAACCAGCATATGCTACATCGCAATCTGCAATAAATATTTCCGACCCTGGAAGAATTCCACCTAAAGTATTCTTTTTTAATTCTTTCCCAGTATATTTACATTTAATTCTTTCTTTGGTTTCTTTATCAACAATATATCCTTCAGTATCTATTTTCTTACCAAAGTTTTCAAGCAGGGTATCAACATTTGCTTCGTTAATTTCAAGTAATTCCATTTTTTACCTCTTGCCATTAAATGTTAGCAATTCATATTTAAAGCTTTCTTTATTATATGCCTGATTTTTTCGAAGATGCCAATAATTAATTGGATTTAGAATAAAAATATTAAATTTAGTCAACATTATCATAGCACCCTCTTTTTATAATATTTGGAATGATTTTTGATTTATATAATTTATGGTATCTTTTTAATCAAAATTTAGGCTTAAATGGAAATCTTAGTCTTATTTAATATCTAGAAGTGTACTTCCTCCTAGAAACAACATCCTTTATAAAATTTATAGCCCAAAGTGTCCCCTTTTTTCAAAAGTTACAGCGTTAAAATTGAAGAACAAACGCCGCGACCCGGATTCGAACCGGGATATCCCGAAGGAAACTGGATTTCAAGTCCAGCGCAATACCAGGTTATGCGATCGCGGCATTATTGGTAGAATAAACTAAAGATACTTATAAAGCTTTTTATGGCGTCAGTAGATTACAAGGTGGGAACTGAATGAAAAATCTCATAATCTTTTTTTCTGGATTCTTTAGCAATTTGTGGTTTATTTTGTAAATTTTGAGTGAATTCGTTTAATAGTTCTTTAATAAACTTAGAAAACTGATTTATCTCAAAGTTATGATTGAAAGTATCATTCAATAGTCCAATTGCTTTTTGTTCTATCATTCTAAAATTTCCCTTGTTTTATTCAAAAATTTAATTGTTTTCTTTCTGAGGTTTATTGCTTCATTCTTATTAAATTCTTCACTTATTCCATAAGAAGCTGTTTCTCTTTTTTCTTTTGCATAAACAAAATAACTTACTTCTTCTTTTTCAAGTGAAGATATTAAAACTAATTTTATTTCTTCTTTGTCCAATTTACCATGATAAAATTTTATTAATGCACAAAGAGTCGCTAAATGATTTTTTGAAGAATACCCTTTCTTTGTGATTAATGCTAAAGCACAATGATAGATAGTATAATAACATCCCACAATTATCCAATCATAAAAAGATTCATTTTCTTCTAGGAAATTAATAAACTTAAAATTATATTCTGCTTTTTTTAGATGAGATTTTGATAAATAATCAGTTTCTTTTTCTGATTTTATCATTTCTTTATCTATATAAAAGTGAAAACTATTCTCTGCTTTTTTTGAATCTTCTAACCAAATTTCCCAACTAAATTTTCTTTGCTTCATTATAAAAATATTCTGCTCCTACAAGTGGATAGCCTGTTTTAATTATATGATTTAATGCTTCATTATCTTTTTGTAATTCATCTAATCTCATAAAAGTTATATTTAATTTAATGCCATATTTACTAGAGATTTCTTTAATCCCTTGTTTCTCAATAACATCAAAAAATATTAAATCAATATCACTTTTTTTATTATAAGTTTTTTTAGCATAAGAACCAAATAATATAGCTATTCTTGGTCTAGAATTGAATAGGGCTTCTGAAATCCCTTTTTTAATATCAAATGGGAGATTTTCAAATCTTATTTTATTAATTAAATTTAATAATGCAGCTGATACATTATTTTTATAATTTAAAGAATAGAAAGTATTTGATTTATTTTCTTCTTTAATAAGGATTTTATTATTGGTCAATATGTTGAGATTTTTTAGTAAATTATTTTTGCTTTTGATCCCTGTTTTTTCATATATCTCATTAAGATATGCCCTTCCATCAACTAAAACTTCAATTATTTTGATAACATTCTTGTTTATATTTGAATAGTCCATTTTTAATACCAATTAGTATCTTTTTAATACTATTTAAGTTTATTGTTTTTTAGTGACATTAAAGTTTCGTCTTGATTTTTAGCAGTTTGATGTGGATTTTGGCGGGTTGGATGATTTATTTTTGTTTTTTGTTAATATTTTAGAAGTTAGGGCTCTCTTTTTTCTTTGGTTTTGTCTT
>JAYEMU010000004.1:0-6370 GCA_034718475.1 Nanobdellota archaeon | reverse complement strand
ATTCCACTTTTTTAATAGTTTGAGTTCTACCGCCTGAATAATCAATCCCATAAGGCGGGTCAGTAAAAACCATTCCTGCCTTTTGCCCATCCATTAGTTTCTCAACATCTTCCTCAATAGTGCTATCGCCACACATTACTCTATGTGTCAAGTTTTTATCCTCACTTATTAATTCATAAATATCACCCTTTACAGATTTTGCAACTTCAGGAACTGCAAGGTCAGGGTCTTCAGCTTCATCTTCAGCTTTAATATTTTTCATTTCAATAAATCTCTCTTTGCTCACTTCAAATTCATCAGATAATTGAAATTCTAAATCATCAATCTCAACTCCCAAATCAGGCAAATCAATATCATTAAAATCTTCTAATAAAGTGTCAATATCCCACTCACCTATTGCAACATTACTCTGTATGTTGTATTCTTTAAATTCACTTTCTGTTAATTTTCTGTTTGGCACTCGCACGTCTGTTTCTTCTTTGCCCCGCCCCAAAATCTGCATTGCTTTCAGTCGTTGATGCCCTGCAAGTATTACATTATCAATATCAATAACAGGAATTTCTACAAAACCATATTTTTCAATAGATTTTTTTAACAAATCTAATTTCTCAATTGATAGTTTACGAGGATTTTTATCATAAGGTAATAAATCCTCAATAATTCTCTTTTCGGTATGCCATTCAAGTTTTTTCATTATAAATCTTCAATCAAATAGGTGAATTTCAAAATATACTGTTTTGTAACATCGTTAAAAAGTTCAACATCACTACTTTGGATAATCAAAGGGATATAAGCTCCATCAATTACTTCAAAAATAAATTGAGAACTTAAAAACTCTTTTAAATATTCAATATATGCCTTGCTTTTTGGTCCGGTAGAAAGTTCATATAAATTAGTGTAAGCATTATCCTTTGTCTGCCTTTTTGGTTTCAAATATTTCTTTGTATCAAAATCAGAATTATCAATAATCATTTTTTCATTTTCCTGATATTTGATTTTTGCCTTTGATGTTTTAATACCGGTACACCAAAGAGAATCAAAACCACCGAGAGCATTTTGAAAAAGAAAATAATAATTTCGGGCATAAGTGTCTTTTCGCTGATCAATATTAAAATATTTCTTTTCGGTTTCATAATTTCCTGTAAAATCAATATGTACAGACCATCGAGAAACTGTTTTCCCTGCTCCCTTTTTTGTATCTAAATCAAGCTGAGCATATCCCACAGGAATAATTATAATATTGTTCTCTTTATCAGCAGGTGGCGTAACTTGAAAAGAAAATTGAGTACTCAAACTTCCATCTGTATAATCTATAAGAATTACGACATCAACGTCATCATTTGTCGGAATGAAACAATATAAATAAAGATGCATTGTTTTATTAACGTCAATACTGGAAGGTTGATTGGTTAAAAACTTTTGCCCGGCAGTTGCTGAGCAATAATCATCATAGAATCCATCAAGAAAAAAGATATTCGGTTTTTGAGAACCAAAAATTAAGCGTTTTGTATTTCTGATAGCGTTGAAAGTTTGCACTTCAGCAACATCTCCATAACTTTCGGCATGATAAAGCCTAAATTTCCTTATTATATTTTCACAAAATTTTAAATCACTTTCATTATATTCAGGAACATCTGCAATCGGAATATCCAAATTTTTAGTCATAGCACCCTGCAATATTTTTTCAATAAAGAAGTCAGCTTGAGCATCTTCATTTACTTCAGCAGCTAATTCTGCTATTTTCTCAAATTCACCAGAATCAAAAACAGATTCAAAAAGGATATTTACAAAAATCTGAAAATTAGAGCGGGCAACTGCATCCGTTCCTGTCGTTGCAGCTGCAAAACTCATATCCGTTACAGATTCAGAGTTGGTCATATCCCATGCATCACCATTTTCTTTTGCTTCAATTGTTACCGTTACAGAAGATGAAGAACTTGCAGTAATTTTCACAAAATAATCACGATTTAAAGGATAATCTCTCATCATAACAGGAATAAGATAATCAATTGCCCATTTATCAACATCTTGCCCTGCAATAACTTTTATTGCATTAGATCCTGAAGGAACTGTTTTAAAAGTATAGGTTATACTTTGAGCAACATCATCAGCATCTGTCCAAGTAATTTGAAATGTTTCATTATTAACAGGACCGCCCACAGTATCTACAATTGTAAAAGATTGTGAAAAAGCAACTCCGGGAGTTGTGTAATTATTATCCGTTTCAAGCGTATATTTAACTTCATTCTTTGCTAAGCAACAAAAAGTCGGTTGTTTTACTACTGTTATTGACATTTCTTTTAATTTACTTTATAATTTTAAAAATCAACACTTTTCCAAAGATTTAAATTTAAAGTAGTGTTATAATTTGATGTTAGCCTAAAACTGCAACGCATTCCATAACCTCCATTTTCGTTTGCTATCGGCAAAACTTCAACAGATGAAAATTCAAAATCTTTTACTACTGCATGAGTCTTTTTTTCTTTATGATATTTTATTATGTTTAAAATATTGTTAACAATAATCTCACAGCTCTCATAAATAGCATAAATTTTGGATGCATCATTAGGATCATTGCACATTTTCAAAATAGAGAATGCTCCATCTCTATCTTTTAAAAAATTATCACTTCCGTGATCGGTAAATGAAATATCATAACCTTCTAAAACAAGAGCAGGATAATTTATTGTATTTTGTAAGCCAATTAGTAATTCTTCTAATTCTGTTTTATAAAAATGCTTTTCAGCTTCAGTATGAGATATTGCTTTTAAATTTTTAGCAATATTTTCAAAATAATCGGTATAATCAGTAAATGTAACACTCATTTCTTTTTATCTTTTAAAATATTATCATTCATTTCTGCAAAAATCGTATGAATAAGGAGGTTTTTTACTTTGTCAATTTTTGTCAAATCACCTTCGCAAAATCCTCTAATAATTTTATCCCAACCACCTATATTTTTCGTTTTAGAAATTATTTTTTTCTCATCAGCGGTTTTCTCATCAAACAAGTGAGGATAAAGGCTTTTAAGTACTGCCCTCATTAATTTAAAGTTGCTTAGAATTGCATATTTGACATCGCCCCGCCAGTTGCTCACCTTTTCTGCAAGGAAATCAAGCTTATTTTCATTAAATTCAATTCTTATGTCGTTTTCTTCATGTTTGTTGAAGTTTTCTTTACCTTCCCTGTAAAGTGATGCAATAAATTTGTGCAAATATTCAGCTTTTGGTTTTTGCTCATATCTTAAAAAATAAGTATCAGCAAAAGCAAACTCCGCAATAGTTACATTTCTAAAAGCATCAGCAGGACCATGAAGATTTTTATATTTTTTAATAAACCATTTAGAAGTTGGTTTTGATATAATAATATCGGTAATCAGCTTATATAATTCTTTTGGGAAATCAAAAAGAGGGATATTTTTTCTTTGCAAAAAGTAATTTATGATAATATCAATATTTTCAACACTTAAATTAGCAACAAATTGAGAAATAAAAATGAATTGCTCCTCACTCAGCTCACTCCATTTCTCAGGAATTAAAAAGTCATGTTTTTTTTTATCTATTTCAATTATAATTTCATTCATAATTATACCCAGAAGGTTTTTTTATTATCATTATCACGATAAAAAGGAGAAGGAGATGCCGTTGTGTTGTAAGCTGTTGAATTTTCGTATAAAGGAAAATCAGAAAGATTAGAAAGTAAATATTGCCTCACAGTTTCAAAATAGGATTGAAAGTCGGTTTTTGCTTGCTTTTGCAAATTAGCAAGAGTTTCAGTATCAAGCTTTGTTTTTTTTGTGTAAACAGAATCTCCACTTTGTTCGACAAAATGAAAACCCTTGTCTGAAATATTAACATTTAATTCCGTAATAGCTTTATAAACTGCTTTGAAAATTAATGCTTTTTGCAAATATTTAAAAAGAGTTTCATTTTTGCCTGTAAAATCATTTAGCTGATATTCACCTAAAATCAAATCATATAAATCAGCTCCAATTAATGTGAGAATGTCAATTTCTTCAACTTTCCTTAAAAATTGCTTCATTCTTAAAAAAACCAAACGAGATGAGCCAATATTATATATTTTGTTAAATTCAGCAGTCCGGGAAACTAAAGTATCTTTAAAAACAATATAATTATCCCAGTTTTCAAACTCAGGATAATTTTCAATATTACTTTCAAGATAATCAAGAATTGCATCGAGTCCATTTAGTCCATTTCCCTTAAAAGAATCAATCACCGCTTTTTCTTGATATTTATAAGCGGTTTTTAAATTTTCTGTTTCATTCCTTCTAATACCTGCACTGCTTACATTTACAGTTCCCACAGATTTTGCCCATAGCCACAGGGCAATATCAACTTCAGCGGTTTTTACAAGAGTAATCAAATCACTGTCATCAGTACCAGCACTTCCGCCACTCCCAGAAAGTAATCGAGCTAATAAATCAGCTCCAAAAAGTGTCTTTAAATAATCCCTTTCGCAAATTTTCAAATAAGGCTTTAAAGTGTCATATTCAAGTGCAATTGAAACACTTACATAATTTTTTATTTCGCTATTTGTTGTAATTAATAATGTCATTAGCTTATTACTTTTTTTGTTCCTGCTCCTGTATCTAAAGTCGTCAAAATCGTATTCCTATATCTCAACTCAACATCACTATAACCATTGTAACGTAACATCAATTCAATAGGATCAAGAATATTTTGCCGATCTAACCAAATCAAAGCAAGATTTACAAGAAATGATTCTCTAATATCAGAACCTCCAGTTTTACCGGCATAAGGTCCCGAACCCGGAAGCCCCGCACCCATAATCGTGGGATTAACATTTATTGAAAATAAAATATTACTATCAGCAACCGCACTTTCAATCATTTGCTGATCAGACGTATATTTATTGTCTAAAGGCTCAATTATCCATTGCTCCTCAGGTTTTCCATGTGCATTAATTTCAAACATTGAGAAAATAGTTTTTTGAGCGTTGCTGGTGCCGGTAAGATTGTCCTCAATTTTTTTCATATCGGCATTTATTAAGGTTTTTCGCTCCTCCTCATTCTTGTATTTATTTCGAGGATAACGTTTCTCCCAGTACGCATAAGGAATTTTTACATGCCACTTCCAAGATATTTGATTTTCGTAAACTTTTTTGATAAATTTTGGAACATCCTCAGAAATTCCCAACCAACCTGCATTATAAGCAACATACCAATCAGGAATTTGATAATAATAATTATTGCCAAAATAATTATCTAAAGGATATACAATATTAAGATTTTTAGTTTTCCCTGCTTTTTGAAGTTGCATTAAGTGTAAATCAGGGTCATCGATATCAAGAACTTTGATTGAGTGAAAGTTTTTCGGCTCTCTCCAATCTGATAAAATCAGATTATGTAAATTACCGTTTGTTGTTGCTTCCCATCGACAACTCCGGGCATTTAAAGGTTTAATCCTTACAATCTTATCACCTTTGCTATTAAATTGCAAAACAGGAAATGCCATTCCAAATTTATAAACATCCCTTGAGGTGTTCGATAAATACCTTCTTATCATTCTGCTTCGCAAAGTTTCAATAAGATTTTTTTCATTTACAACCTCAATATTTTCCTTTCCATCCGATTCATAAGAAATGACTTTACAAGGGAAAATCCCCTGACCCATCATCATTTGCAATTTATATTTTAAACCCGAGCTTAAAACAGTGTTTTTCTCAATCCAAGTTAAAGCGTTTTCGGGAAAATCGTTATCATCTCCCCAACTCATCACCTCATATTTTTCTTTTGTAGTTTTTTTACTTTCAGAATTAGAGGTTTTTACATTATATTTCTTTACACTGCTATTCCCAGCAGTCATTTTCGGACCACCAATTGTCGTAATTAGAGCAGATTCACCAAACGCCAACAGAGGAATCCCCGAATGATTATATATAACTTCAGCCATTTAAACTAATTTTTTTATTATTAAATTCAATAATATTCCAAATTTTCACAGGAATAGGATGTCCAATTTTTCTGCCATCTTCACTAATAGCCAATACCCCACGCATTGCGTGTTTTTTCATATCCATATTTAAACCTGTATTACATGCTTTTCTCAAATACCGTAATTCACCATTTTTAGAAATGAATTTAATTGAAAAAACCTTTTGTTTCCCTTCTGTATCGGTTTTAATATCCATTTCATTCAAAACTTCTGATATTTTCATTTGTTTATTATTTTAGTTCAAAAATATGAGCAAAAAAGGTAAAATTAAAGGACAAAAAATAAGCGGTTTTGGATAACAAATTCACTTCTCATTTAAAATCATAGAGTTATGAAAATACCAATATTTTATATAAAAAATAATAATATATTGTAGCATTAAACAGACAGAGCAG
>JAYEMU010000003.1:0-6432 GCA_034718475.1 Nanobdellota archaeon | reverse complement strand
TATCTCCAAGACTTTTTGTCAAGGAGTAGTTGCATAGTGGCTATGCCATCGGTAGTGAGGATAAATAATATTTGTCCAAGCTAAGTCCGAGAAACTACACACTTTAGTGTGTGGAGTATGTCATATTAATATAAAGACATTAATTTTGAATTTAATGGCGACTATAGTGTAGTGGCAGCACAAGGGACTGTGGATCCCTTAGCCCGGGTCCGAATCCCGGTAGTCGCCCTTTAACCTCTAAATATTTTCGCCAAAACCTTTTTAAAATCTTAAAACCATATTCAATTAAAATGAAAATTAATAAGTTGCGTGGCACAAGGGATTTTTATCCAAAAGAAATGATTCTTCTTAATTATATTTTTAGTACTTGGAAAGATATTGCAGAAAAGTTTGGTTATGAAGAAGTTGATGGGCCATTATTAGAGCCAGTAGATCTTTGGACTTTGAAATCAGGTTCTGAAATTCCAGAGCAGATGTATAATTTCAAGGACAAGTCTGGAAGGGAGGTGGCAATCCGCCCGGAATTTACACCAACCATAGCAAGATTAGTGGCACAAAAGCAAAAAGGCCTTATTAAGCCAATTAAGTGGTATTCCATACCAAGATGCTGGCGTTATGAAGCGCCCCAGTCAGGAAGATTAAGGGAATTTTTCCAGTTTAATATTGATTGTTTGGGAACAACATCAATGATGGCTGATGCTGAAATTATTATTACTGCAATAGAAATTATGAAAAAATTTGGCTGTACAGAAAAGGATTTCTACATAAGGTTAAATAATCGCAAATTAATAGCTTCACTTTTTTCTTTGGCTGGGATTAAGAAAAAACAGCTTCAGGAAGTTTGCAGATTGATTGACAAAAAAGATAAGCTTATGAAAGATGATTTTGAATTGTCATTAAAAGATTTAAAATTAAATAAAATTCAAATTGACAAAATTAAAACTGTGCTGGATTATGATTTATTGAATAAAATTGATGAAGCATCATTGGATAATCTTGGAAAGCAGGGCTATAACGAACTTAAAGGGCTTTTGGGATATTTAAAAAAATATAAAAAATATATAAAACTGGATTTTTCAATTATGCGCGGCTTTGATTATTATACCTCTACAGTTTTTGAAATTTTTGACAAATCCAATAAATTCAGGGCAATTGCCGGCGGCGGAAGATATGAAAACCTCGTTAAGGATTTTGGCGGCGAATCTTGTCCAGGTGTAGGATATGGCATGGGTGATGTTGTAATCTCATTATTTTTAGAACAATTAAATAAATTGCCTGAGTTAAATAATGGTGTGGATTTTTATATAGCTCCAATTAAGGATGTATTGCAGGAAGCATTGAATATAGCAATTAAATTAAGGAAAAAATATTCTGTAAATATTGATTTAATGGGAAGAAGCCTTAGAAAACAGCTTGATTATGCCAATTCAATTAAAGCTAAGAAAGTAATAATAGTTGGTTCAAAAGATTTAGCAAAAAAGCAGGTCACAGTAAGGGACATGGTTTCTGGTAAAGAAAAGAAAATAAAAGTAAATCAACTTTCATAAGGATTAACCTCAAACTGAACTACAACTGGTTTTCTAGTCCTTGCTAATTTATTTGTCATCTTAATTGTGCCTTCATATTTATCTAATTTTGCTAAATCTCCAGTATATCCTTCTGTTAATTTAACAATCAAAGCATTTTCCCTGTTATCATTTACTGATGATTGGTATGTTCCTTCTGGCACAATTTCCATTAATTCTCTGCCAAACTTTACTATCCCCCTTTCGTCAAGTTTTTCTTTTAATTGTCTTTTCAGTTCTGAAAGAAATCCATCCCTTAAATTTATACCTCCATCAGAAACTCTTCCTTCAAGTCTTACAATGATTTTTGGTTTTTTTTCATTTTCCATTTTATCTTATCTAGTGATTAAATAGTATATAAATCTTTTGTTACTCTTTAGTTATAACTTTATAAAACCATAAACCTTATATATAACCCCTAATATAAAAATTTTAAACAATTTTCAGGAGGAATTATAAAATGTCACAACAAAATCAACCGATTTATATTTTGCCGGAAGGCACTTCAAGAACAATGGGAAAAGATGCTCAAAGAAATAATATTATGGCTGCAAAGCTTGTTGCTGAAACAATAAGGACTACTTTAGGTCCAAAAGGTATGGATAAGATGATTGTTGATAGTATAGGCGATATCACTGTAACAAATGATGGTGTTACAATATTAAATGAGATGCAGATTGAGCATCCTACTGCAAAAATGATAGTAGAGGTTGCAAAGACACAAGAAGATCAAGTTGGCGATGGAACAACAACAGCTGTAATTCTTGCAGGAGAACTTTTAAAAAATGCTGAAAGGCTTCTTGATCAGGAGATTCATCCAACAGTTATTGTTAAAGGATATAGGGCTGCATCTTTAAAAGCCCAAGAGATTTTGAATTCTATTGCTGAAGATTTAACAAAAGATGATGTTCAAATTTTAAGAAAGGTAGCTCTCACTGCTATGACTGGCAAAGGTGCAGAAGCTTCAAAAGACAAGCTTGCTGATTTGATTATTAAGGCTTTATATCAGGTTATGGATGAAGATGATGACTTCAATATGGATAATATTAAAATTGAGAAGAAAGTTGGCGGCGGAATTGAAGATTCAGAATTGATTAATGGAATTGTTCTTGATAAGGAGAGAGTATTGCAATCAATGCCTAAGAACTTGCAGAAAGCAAAATTACTGCTTATTAATTCTGCTTTAGAGATTAAGAGTTCTGAAACTGATGCAAAGATTCAAATAACTGACCCTTCACAGCTTCAGGCATTTGTTGACCAAGAAGAAAAATATCTTAAGGATTTATGTGATAAGATAATTGCTTCTGGAGCTCAAGTTGTTTTTTGCCAGAAAGGGATTGACGATATAGCCCAATATTATTTGGCAAAGGCTGGAATTTATGCTGTACGCAGAGTAAAAAAATCTGATATGGATAAGCTTGCTAGGGCAACTGGTGCACAGATTGTTACTAAGCTTGTCGATCTTGAAAAAAATCAATTAGGTTATGCTGGGAATGTAGAAGCATTAAAGCAAGGTGATGATGACCTTACTTATATTACTGAATGCAAAAATCCAAAAGCTGTTACTTTGATTATCCGGGGCGGCACAGAGCATGTAGTTGATGAAGTGGAAAGGGCTGTCAAGGATGCATTTGGTGATCTTATTGCTTCATTGAAAGTTGGCAAGGTTGTAGCTGGCGCAGGTGCTCCTGAGATTGAAGTATCCAAAGGTTTAAGGAAATATGCAAACACTCTTTCTGGAAGAGAGCAATTAGCAGTATTAGCATTTGCTGATGCAATAGAGATTGTTCCAAGAACTTTGGCTGAAAATACAGGATTGGATCCAATTGATATGCTTACCGACCTTAAAGCAAAGCATGATGCAAATCAAAAATGGGCTGGCATTGATGTTTTCAAGGGAAAGGTCAGGGATGTTTGGAAATTAGGGGTTATAGAACCTTTGAAAGTTAAGACCCAGGCTGTAAAGTCCTCATCAGAAGTTACTGAACTTATTTTAAGAATAGATGATGTCATTGCAGGTTCTGGGGCAGGCAGGGAGATGCCTCCAATGCCTCCTGGTGGAATGGGCGGTATGCCTCCCGGAATGATGTAATTCTTTTTTAAAATATTTTGTTAATAAAAGAGCCCTTTCTTAATTTTTTAATCAATTTTGGCAAAATTTGTAAAGTATAATCTATTTCATCTTCAGTAGTGAACCTGCTTAATGTTAATCTTACAGCACTTTTTGCCTCTTCATCACTAAGCCCAATAGCTTTAAGGACATAGCTCGGTGCTGATGATTTTGCAGAACATGCCGAACCTGTAGATGAGCAAATGCATTTTTGGTAAAGATAATTTCCTAAAAGGTTTCCATCTATTCCTTTAAAAGAAAAATTAGTATTATTGCAGAGCCTTTTTTCTTCTCTTGGGCCATTTAATTTGGTATTTGAAATTTTTAATATATTGTTTATTAATCTTTCACGAAGTTTCATCATTTTAATTATATGTTTTTTGTTTATTGCAATTTCAACAGCTTTGGCAAAACCAATAATCCCATGAATATTTTCTGTACCTGCCCTTGCTAATCTTTCCTGTCCGCCGCCATGCAGCAGAGGTTCTATTTTAGTACCTTCTTTTATATATAATGCTCCAACTCCTTTTGGCCCATGTATTTTATGTGAATTTAAGGAAGCAAGATGCAGATTGCATTTTTTAACATCAAGTTCAGTTTTGGTAAAGCTTTGGCAGGCATCTGTATGAAAATATATTTTATTGCTTTGGCATAAGCTTCCAATTTCTTTAAGATTATTTATAGTCCCAATTTCATTATTTGCTTGCATTACAGATATCAAGAGAGTTTTAGAAGTTATTTTTTCTTCAAGTTCCTTTAAATTAACAAAACCTTTTTTGTCTACATTGAGGTAAGTGAAATTACATCCTTGTTTTTCAAGCCATTTGCATGAATTAAGGATAGATTTATGTTCAATTTTTGTGGTGATTATATGATTTTTTTCTTTATTTGCAAATGCTAGGCCTTTTAATGCCCAATTATTGGATTCAGTCCCTCCAGAAGTAAAAAAAATTTCATTAGTTTTCGCATTGATTGATTTTGCAATAGTTTTTCTTGCTTCTTCCAAAGCAAGTTTTGCCTCTTGTCCAAAATTATGGGAGGATGATGCATTTGCATATCTTTTAGTGAAGAAAGGCTTCATTGCTTCTAAAACAATTGGATCCATCATAGTTGTAGATCCATTGTCAAGATAAATAGTTTTAAATCTCATATAATTATAATTCTTTATTTTTTTATAAATTTTTTGATGATGGTTATGGTTTTTTCATAATCCCTTATTGGAGCAAAATGTGTTCCTTTCATTTCTATATATTCGGGATAGATTTGAGTTATATGGTTTTTAATAATTTCATCATATTTGCTTATTATTATGCAAGAGTTGTTAATTTTTGCCAGGCCTTTGAATCTTTTAATATTGCTTATTATTTTAAGAGCCCTGGATGCTGAAAATTTGGATAAGCATTTTATATATAATTTCAGGAGGCCTTTGATGTCTGAATAATTTTTTTTCGTTGCAAATATTTTTAAAATATGTTTTGGTATTAATATAATTATTTTCACTAATGAATAAAATGGTATGCTTACATCTTTTAAATCTATAGGTGTTGAAATTAGAATAGTTGCATTCGGCTTGATTCTATTGTTTAATTCAGAAGAGATTAAGCCACCAAGGCTATGGCCAATTAGATAAAAATCCTTAATTTTTAAGTGTTTAATTAATTTTTCAGAATCATCAACAAAATTTTTAATTTGATATTCTCTTTTTTTTCTAGGTTTAGAGGATAACCCATGCCCTCTTAAATCAAAACAAAGAATCCCGCAATCACCCTTGAGATTTTCAATGAAATGTTGCCAGCAAGTATGATCCAATGCAAGTCCATGAATAAAAATAAGAGTGGGTTTATTTTTTTTAGGCAAGAATTTATAATGGATTTGAATATTTTTATCTGTTTTAAAATAATTCATAATTTAATAATTGTTGGTAAAGAATTTAACTTTTTCGTTTTAGGATAAAGTAAATTCTTCTGTTGTTTGCGCCTTTATTCTCTGCTTTTATTACCTCTATGGGACCTATCTCCTTGGTATTTGAAACATGTGTGCCTGCACAGGCTTGCTGGTCTATCCCAGAAATGGTTACTACTCTTATTTGCTTGATTGATTCAGGCAAAAGCATCTTAAGCTTTACAATGGCAGGAATCTTAAACGCTTTTTCTCTTGTCATCTCTTCAATATCTATAGGCAAATTTTGGCTTATTATTTCATTTGTTTGATTGGCATATCTTTCAATTTTATCTCTATCAAATTTTTCAAGATTAAAATCGATTCTTGCTTTTTCAGGTGTAATCTGATTTCCTGAAATCTTTGCTCCAGTTTCCTTATGCACTACCGCTGATAGGATATGCGCGGCTGTATGATATCTCATAAACCTATGCCTTTTTTCCCAGTCAATTTTTCCTTTTATTAAATCACCAGCTTGTAATCCATCCTTATCAACTTCATGAGAAACATTGCCACTAATTTTTTTAGCAAATAAGACATTATATCTAGTCCCATCAGATGCAGCCAATTCGCCGGTATCGCAAGGCTGCCCACCACCTTGTGGATAGAATGCTGTTCTATCTAGTACAATGAATTTGCCATTGACTTCTTTTACAGTAGCATCAAATTCTTTAAGATATGAATCCTTAAGGAAAAGCATTTCAGTCATGGTAATTTAATATTATTTCTTTTTATTTAAATTTTTTTCGTAGTTGTAGTTAAGGACATGATTGATAAAATTCAATAACCAAAAAAATTATATAGTTACTAGCTATACTA
>JAYEMU010000002.1:0-6454 GCA_034718475.1 Nanobdellota archaeon | reverse complement strand
AAATTGTTTAATCTGTAATCAAGTTTTTTCAAAAAATTTAATAGAGCAGTACTTTCCGTCCCTCCGGTGCCGGTAGCATAAGCCGGTAAACTTTGAGTCATTGCATTGGTGTTGAAATTACTAACATCAGATGCCCAATTGGGAATCACTTCAGCTCCTGCCGGTAAGTTCACAATCTCCGGACCACCTTCACCCACAACTGCATATCCGCCCGGATGCGAATCTGTACCTTCAGCATAAGAAGGTATTTTTGTATTTTTAATTTTTTGCACATTTTTGTAACCAGCCGCAAGTGCAGTACCTGCCGCAATAGGTGCTAAAACAGGACCCACAATTGGAACTCCAATCATTGATTTGTAAGCTGCATTCGCTGAAGAAATTGTATCAATTATTGCTTGAATAATTGAAAAAGCCTTTGCCTGCTTGCTTCCTTCTTCACTCATTGCGACTAATTGACCAAAAACGTTTGATGCAACTGATAAACTTGAGTATAAGGCTATTTTTTTCATCTCAGCAAGTTCTTCTTCTTTCCTTTTTGCCCACTCATAATAGGTTTCATCAGCATTTTGCCGTGTTTGAAGATAGTTCATATAACTATCTTCATAAGCTATATTTAATTGCTCATCGATCCAAGCAAGTTGCTCTTTTGAAATTAAATCAGCAACAATTATATCCTGATCACTTTCATTTTTTATTCCAAGCAATTTTTCAGAATGAGCCTTTTCCATTCTTTCAATTTCAATATACCCCTGCTCTTTACCTTTTTCTCCAGTTCCCCCAGTTCCTCCAGTGCCTCCTGTTTTTGTATTATCATCATTAAATAAATCAACATTCAATTTTTCTAATCTTTGAATTGTTTGCTCTGTTTGTGATAAAACCAATTCTTGCTCTTTTCTGTTTTTTTCTAAAGCCCTTGAAGTATTATTTATTATTGCATTTTTGCGTTTCCAAGCTAAAGCCCATCCAAATTTATTCCCTTGAGCCATTGTGTTTTCATTTGCAATTACCCTGTTTTTTGCTTTTTCATTTTTTAATAAAAGCTTTGTTTCTTTATCCATCAACTTCGCCAATTCTTCTTTTGACCGATTGTATAATTCTTCAGCAATTAGTAATTTTATTTTTTTCTCATATTGGTTATTAACGTCCGCAAGCTTTTCATTCAACTCTTTATTTGTAACTTTTTCAGCATCAAGATTTCCAAGAAAAGATGGGTATTTCTCATTAATTTTTTTAATTAATTTTAATCTGCTTTTTTTTGTGATTTCCTCATTCTGACTTGCACCAACAAGAAGATTTAACTCACTATTTTCTTTTTGAAGTAATTCAATTTCCGTCTTTCTAAATCCTGCTAATCTTGCGAATTTAGCTCCAATTTTTTCAAAGAAATCCCCTATTTTGTTTTTCAATTGTACCCATCTCCCCATGCTTTCAGCCATTGCCATTGCTTGACCTCCATATTGCTTTTGCACTTCTTCCAACATAATTGCTTGTGCTTCAGCTAATTTCCCTGTACTGGCAAGGGATTTTATAAGTTTTTTATTTTCTTCAGAAAATTGAATTCCCGACCGGCTCAAAGTTCCCATATTGGCAATAGGATCATTCAAAGCCTTACCGAGTTGGATGCTCACTGATTTTAATTCCGAAAATGTGGGAATCCCTGATTCTGATAACACAGTTGCAACATCCATTACAGATCTTTGAGCCTGCAAAAAGCTTTCACCGGTAATATTTGTAAATGTAAGAAGCTGATCAGTAACACCTCCCATTATATCTTCATCACCAATTGTTGTTAATTTTTGTAATGCAGCTGCTTCTTTTTTTAATTCATCTGCAGAAAACCCAGCAGCTTCTCCTGAAGCCCTAACAGCTTGTTCCAATTTTTTTTCAGCAACTTCTTGTTTTCTATAAGCATCAATTACAGATTTTACACCCCGCACAATCCCATAAATTGCTCCGGTAACAGTTGCAAAACCACCAACAGCACTCGTAACAAAGTTTTTTACACCTAATTTCATTTTATTCCAAGCTCCAGAAACTCCATAAATATCTGATCTATGTTTCCTCATTATCCCGGAAAGATGCTTTATTTTTTTCCCTGCTTCAACATATTCCTTTGAGCCTCTTGTCATTTTAGCCTGCTTGTTGATAAGGTGCTTCATCTCTCCTTTTATAGATTTTATATTATTTTCAACCTGCTTTCCATTTACATAAAGGTTGATGTATCTATTTACTGATCCTTTGCCCATAATTTTTATTTTTATTACCCACTTATTTTTAATGAATTTGAATTCAAAACCGCCTGATCACCTTTATATTCAAGAACAATATCCGCAATTTGTTGAATGCGTGGATCCATTAATGAATTAAACCAATCCTTTTTTCTTCTTGGATTTCCTACTTTATGCCCTTTTGAAACTCCTTTTGAAATATAAATCCCATGTCTTGGCATTTTAAAACCAATAGAATCAATTTCTCCGTAATTTTCTTTCAATTTTGCTTTTTTAAACGCTTTTCTTAATATTGTTTCTTTTTTAACCCGCTTTTGCAAATTTGAAAATGCCGATGGAGAACGAACTGATTTTAATAATGCTGTTTTGCCTTTTATTCCAATATTTAATTTGCTTAAATTGCCTTTTATAGCCTTATAGGTATTATTTTGCCATCTTCTTATTTCCTGATTATATTTTTCAACATCAAAATTAACATCACCGGTAACAGTTTTCCCTGAAGGATTGCCCGGATGCTTAATCGGCTCACCGGGATTCCCTTCATTCGCTGATTTTATTCCTCTCCTCCGAAGTTCTTTATTCAAATCAGCAATTGATGTATTTTCCTTTTTCATAACAAAATAATTTTAATTCTCACCGCTTATTTCTCAAAAACGCTCTTAAACAACAACAACATTATAAAGCTTATATCTAACATTCCCACAATTATCAGTGATTTTTATCACATATACAAAAGTCCCGGTATTTGAAGTAGTTCCTGATATTTCTCCATTTGCAGGATTTAAAGAAAGTCCATCAGGTAAAGCCCCTGAATGCAATTCATATTTATCAATCCCTGCATCACAACATCCTTCAATTGTAATTTCCCACGAAATAGCTTGCTCGTCTGCAATTGAAGAATCAAAAGTTTCATAATCAAAATTCAAATACAAACAATCTTCTTCAAAATCGGATCGGTCAAATTCATTTATTTGATAAGCTTCCAACTCCGCAGGCTTAACACCACTTTGATTAAATTGGATTCTTATGTTTTTTAACAAATAATAATGATTCTCTAAATATATTTTTTTAGTCCAATCCAAATCAATCAAATCTTGAATGTTTAAATCAATATTAAATTTTACCCTTTTTGTTGCCATTAAAAAATTTAGCCAATCCTTTAACCAAATATTATAAAATCCGTTATCAGTGTCCCAATTCAAAGCATAATTTCCTATTTGATCACCATCATAATTGTAAATGTCAGAATTTGCAAAAGGATAAATTTCATTATTACTGTCAAGTTCCAAACCTCTATAAAATAATAACCTCAATTTCCAACTTGTATTTTCATTGTCATTAAAGGGTGATGTTCGTTTTTGGTCAACAATAGGAGTTTTCCAAATTCTTGAATTTTCAGTGTAATTATCATTAATTAGTGTAGAAAATTGAGGGCTTATTTCTGTGCTTCCATCTTCTATTTCTAAATCATAAAGATTGAAGCCTAATTCAGTCCAAGCTCCATCACCATTTGCATCAGCTTCATAAATCCAAAAATAATTTGTATCTAATTGCAAAACAACATCATTCAAGTGTAAATCTGTAAGTGCATTGCGAGCCGTAGAATCTGCAACATTATCTAATCGGTTATAAATACTTGAAAAATCGGGTATTGCATCAATCTTTTCATCATCAGTATCTTTATTTTCTTTTAATAAAAATCCTGCCTCCGGAGGCATTGCCCTTTTGTATTTTATTAGCAGTTTATTTGTCCAGTCTTTGTATTTTGTGTTATTTAACACGGTTTTCAAAGTATGAACTTTTATTTTCTTTTTTAAAGGATCAAAAATAAAAGCCAGTCCAAATTTATTTTTTATTGCATTCAAAAAATCTTTAAGAAGGACATGAGGCATTTGTCTGCCAACTTCAATATCAGGATAATCAGCAGAGCCTGGATAATCATGATTTGCTGTATAATCTGCAAATTCCGAAAAACAAACAAGGGAATAAATCAGCAGTTGTTTTAATTCATTATTATCAAAAAATTCTCCTGATATATCATAGCTTTTTATTGAGAATATTTTTTTTAATACATAATTTAAAAAATAAAATGGAACAAAACTTTCTCCATAATGCTGATAAGCTAATGAATTTAATTTATTAAAATTATTTTGCAATTGCAAAGCTGTAAGCTTCTCGTTTTTGTAAGGAATAAATTGAATCTTTGTTGCCGGATAAAACTTATTGATTTTTGTATTTGCAAAAGTGCAAATATCTTGTTTGAATGCATCAAAGCCCGCTGTATAATTCCTTGATAATCCTGCTTCACTTCTGTTTAGCCAACTTGTTATACTTGTTTCAAAAACATAAAGAAAAATATCAGGTGAATGTCCTGCAAAGTTAGCAGTTAAGGTAATTCCAATATAATCGGGAGCGGCAACAACTCCATCATAATTTGCCGTGCATTTGTAAGTTGTTGAATTTGCATTTATATAAGTTACTAAATCATTAAGAGATGTTGCTTCATCAGTATTATAGGGAACTGAAGCATGAACTCCATTTACGTAAACATCAGGATCATTTCCTGCAAGATTCCTTTTTATAATTTGCAATTCTTGATTAATAGTGTTGGGAATAGCGGTTGCATCGTCAAAAGCAACATCATCAAGATATGTTTCTTTTAAATAGGTTTCTAAATCAAGAATATCACCTTTAAAACTCAATGAATATGAACTTTCGCTGATAGAATAATCACGAGGGAATTTTAATTTACCTTTTATTTTATATCCATGCAGATTAATAATAGTATCATAACTTTTATTTAACAATTCTCTATTATCAAGATTCTCAGGATTATTAAATATCCGTGCATTATGAGGAGATTTTAAACCACCCGGTATTGAAAACGAATAAGTAAAACTACCCGGTATGTTATCAAAATTAAATAATGGAGATTGTAATTGTAAATCAAAAACAAAACCAACAGGTAATTCTATGTATTTATTATTTATTTGTATCGTAATCATATATTTTACCGTTTCTTTTAATTTTAAAATTCAAATTATTATCTTTCATATAATTTGCCCATCTTTTCACAATCACATCACAATAATATTCATCTAATTCCATTCCGTAACAAATTCTTTTTGTTTTTTCACAAGCTATTAGTGTTGAGCCTGAGCCGAGAAACCAATCACACACAATTTCATTTTGTTTAGAAGAAAAGGAAATCCCTCTTTCTATTAGTTCAATCGGTTTTTGAGAACCATGTACATATTCTTTAGTAGTGCTAATTTCCCAAAAATCAAACTCACTTTTCTCCTCTTTTTGAGCGTTACGATTTGTTAAAAAGATAATAAATTCACAATATCGTCTAATAAAACCAAATCCAAGTCCCGGACGATTTTTTTTATAAACAATAACACCTTCATATTTTTCAATATTATTAATAACAGGTTTTAAATTAATAGGCGAGCAACAAATATAACAGTCATTTATAAACCCATTTTTTATAATTTGTTTTATAAATAATGAAATATCTCTACTTTTATCGCCTTTAATTTTTCCATATTCCACTTTTTTAATAGTTTGAGTTCTACCGCCTGAATAATCAATCCCATAAGGCGGGTCAGTAAAAACCATTCCTGCCTTTTGCCCATCCATTAGTTTCTCAACATCTTCCTCAATAGTGCTATCACCACACATTACTCTATGTTTCAAATCTTTATCCTCACTTATCAACTCATAAATATCACCCTTTACAGATTTTGCAACTTCAGGAACTGCAAGGTCAGGCTCTTCAGCTTCATCTTCAGCTTTAATATTTTTCATCTCAATAAATCTCTCTTTGCTCACTTCAAATTCATCAGATAATTGAAATTCTAAATCATCAATCTCAACACCCAAATCAGGCAAATCAATATCATTAAAATCTTCTAATAAAGTGTCAATATCCCACTCACCCATTGCAACATTGCTCTGTATGTTGTATTCTTTAAATTCACTTTCTGTTAGTTTCCTGTTTGGCACTCGCACGTCTGTTTCTTCTTTGCCCCGCTCCAAAATCTGCATTGCTTTCAGTCGTTGATGCCCTGCAAGTATTACATTATCAATATCAATAACAGGAATTTCCACAAAACCATATTTTTCAATAGATTTTTTTAATAAATCTAATTTCTCAATTGATAGTTTACGAGGATTTTTATTATAAGGTAATAATTCTTCAATAATTCTCTTTTCGGTATGCC
>JAYEMU010000001.1:0-22770 GCA_034718475.1 Nanobdellota archaeon | reverse complement strand
GAACAAAATTAAAATTTCTTCAGACAGGATTATGACCTTTGAATGCTGGTTTGATGTTGTTGATAATTTAGTTGACAGCAGTGCTTACTATGCAAAAAAATATTATAAGGTTGATGCTGAATATAATTATGAATTTGAAGAAAAAACCACCACAGTCTCTATAAGGGAAATTAAAGGCGCAAATGAAAACAGCGGGGTTATTTCACTGTGAAAAAAATAATCTTGGTATTAGTATTTTCAATGCTGATCTCCGGATGTGCAACAGTCAGTGATTTTGGCAAAACCATCCCAAATTATCTTCCAGGGATTGAAAGCAGCAGTCTTGATAGTTTTTTAGGAAGAAGCGGCATAGTTTCCATGAATATTATTTACCCGATTGAAAATGAAAAAATTATTTATGACTTGTCTTATAATGAATTTTCACCAATAATAAAAATAACCAATTCTGGATCAATAGAATCCAGGGGCCAAGTCTGTTTAGTGGGATTAGATGAAAATGTCTTTAGCGGGGCTCATTCAAATGATTGCCTGACATATTCTTTCATTCCAGTCCCTGATGAAACATTTTTTCCAGCCACATTAACATTTGGCCCATACCAGATTATACCTGGTGATATAAATGCACCAGATTTTACTTTGACTGCCATAAATCGATATACTTACAAAAGCGGGGCCCTTTTCAAGCCATGCATAAAAAAAGATCCTTATGACCGCCAGGATTGTTCTGCCAAACTTATAGAAACATTAAATGGACCAATCACTATAACCTCAATAACTGAAAAAATAACTCCAGTTGGTGAAAGCAGAGTAAAATTGGCATTTGTTGTTAACCTGAAAAAAACTGCAAATGGCAATCTCATCAAAACTGAAAATGTATTTCAAGAAGGGGCAATTTCAAGCTTGAATTCTTTGGAAAAGGATAAACCGAAAATTAATGGCATTATTGAAGATATTCCGTATGCTGGGGATATTGAATGCAAGGAAACAACTTTAACTGACGGCAAGGGGGCTTTAACCTGCATCGTTGGTGAAATAGACATGTATGATGAAACTGGCAATTACTTGTTTAGCGGGAATATTCAAACCCCTGCAAAACTTACTATTGCTTATTCTTTTGAAGAAGTTCAAAGCAATAAATTTAATATCCAAACCTCTTAAACGTTATTACAACAAAATTAATTTACCAAAAACTTAATAAATAAAAGTCCATTCTAATAAATAAGGAAAAGGAGGCTTACAAATGCATAACAAATTTAACATCACATTGATTTTATTTTCTATTGCTCTTTTAATACTTAGTGGATGCCAGGAACAATCATCCAATGGTCCTTTATCCGGACCTTACAAAGTTTCTGGGAATAAAATGGTTGAAGCAATATTTGCCCAAGATGCACCTACATCATTAGAAAGCGACCCTTATAGAGTCGGGGAAGAGATTGATGTTGCTGTAGAATTAAACAATAAGCATACAGAAGATATACCTGCAGGAAATGTTAAGGTTAGGCTGACTGGAGATGCGGCAATTCCAACTTTTTTTGAAGGGGCAAAAATCGTTTTGGCTACAGGATTACAAGGGTATGATACGATAAGTAATCTTGCTTACCCTGAAGAAATTGAAGTTGGTCCAATAAGATATATTAATGAAATTCCTACAAAAAGTGCAAAGATGATTACTGGGCAATATTGCTATGAGTATCCTGTGAAAGTTAAAGGCTTCCTATATTACACAGACGACTCAACTAAAATAAGCAATAATCTTCCACATGGCTCTAATCCCCCATCAAGCCTGCAAGTAACAAAAATAAGCCAAGAGCCAGTAAATGTTAATGGCGATACTGCTACGTTGGATTTTAGGGTTACTGTAAGAAATGTTGGAACTGGCACATTAGTAGAAGGGCTTGACCAATGCTTCCAATATAGGGAAAAAAGGGCAAGGGAATATTTTGCCTTGATAGCAAAAGGGGCATATCCTATTACTTGTGAAAATGATGGTTATGTGAGATTAAGCAGGGATACAAAAGAAAAAGTGATTGACTGTAAAGTTATAGGAATAGATGCAACTAATATTAATGAAGAGCCAAGTGAATTATCCTTAACATTGACAGGATTTGCTTATGAAGATGAGATTCCAGCCATAACTATCTGGCTTGAACCTTAATTCTTTTATTTTTTTAATCGATATATTTATTAATGTATATCAATTAAATAATATTATAAAATTCAAGAGGTGTAATTATGAAAAAGAAATTATGTATTTTGTTGGTATTTTTATTATCAGTTTCTTTGGTTTCAGCTGGATTATTGAATGAATGGATTGGTCAAATCACTGGTAAAGCCATTAAGCTACAAATCGGAAGCAATGGTAATTTAATAGAAGATTGTAAAGATAGTGATGGAATTTCCAAATATCTTCCAGGTGAAGTATCTAAATCCGGCAAAGTCTATAAAGATGGCTGTGTCAATTATGTTTTTGGCAGTAGAACCATGAGTTATGTCCATGAATATTTTTGTGATGAAAATAATGATGCCAAAGAAGTTTTTCTTGATTGTCCGCTTACCACCACTTGTGTTACTGATAAAGATGGCAGAGGATTCTGCAAGGCTATGTGCATTGATAAAGACCATAAGGATATTTATACCAAAAGTACTGTTGTAGGATATAAGGATGAAGCTTATTCTGAAATTGCAACAATCTCTGACCGATGCATAAGCGATACTACCTTGATTGAAACTTATTACACTGATGATGGCCGAGTTACCAGCCATTACTTCAAATGCCCTGAAGGGACTTACTGTAATTCTGAAAAGGCGAGATGTGAATCAAAAGAAGAGATTAAGGTATGCACTGATTCAGATAGAGGCTATGATCTAGAGACCAAGGGCTTAACCAAAAAAGGCACTCAAATATGGCAGGATTATTGTGCTGTACCTGTTGGCAATGAAATTAAAGCTGGCAACTTCCTGTATTATTTTGTTGACAGCTGTGAAGGCGATGATTGTTATTTAAGGGAAAGCTACTGTCAAAAAATCATTGGCAGAGACAGCAAGGTGCAAACTGATTTTGCAAAATGCCAAAATGGCTGCAAAGATGGGGAATGCCTGCCTGCAAAAGCAAAAACAGAAAAATATTGTTTCGATAATGATGGGGGGAAAATCTACAATATCAAAGGGACTGTCAAAACAAATGAAGGGACTTTTGATGATGTTTGCGAAGGTTCAGTACTTCTAGAAAATTATTGTGACAATGAAGAAAGAAATATATTAAAAAAAGAATGTGAATTCGGATGTTCAAATGGGGCTTGTCTAGAGAAATCCCCTATAGGAGCAGAATGTGTAGATTCTGATGGAAGGGACCTTTATAATCCTGGAATGGTTAAAAGCTCTTTAGAAGGAACCTTTAAAGATTTTTGTATCGATGACAAGAATGTAATAGAATTTTACTGTCATGATGACCAATCTGTTTCAAAAAAAGCTTTTGAATGCACTATTGCCTGTAAAGACGGAGCCTGTGTAAAACAATGCTATGATAGTGATGGATTTGATACCAATGTTGGAGGATATGTAAAAACCATTGACGGCGAATTTGCAGATGTTTGTTCAAGTAAAAATATGGTAATTGAATTTTTTTGTGAAGGTGGAGAGGCAAGGAAAAAAGAATCAAAATGCGAATATAAATGCGACGCAGGCAGATGTATTGATCAAGATGTCGGGGATATTTGTGTTGATACTGATAAAGGGATAAACATCTATGAAAAAGGAGTAATCTCCCAAGAAGACAAAAAGTTTGAAGATTATTGCATAGATAAAAATATTCTTTTTGAATTTGATTGCGGTCGTGAATATGTTAAAGAAAGTACTCATAAAGGATTAGGGGGCGAAGAATACAAATGTGCAAATGGCTGCAAAGATGGGAAATGTACCTTGCCTTTACTTACTGACGAAAAAATAAGTGAAAAATGCGAAGATTCAGATGGGGAAAATATTTGGAATAAAGGGTTTGTTAAAAGCGAAACTGAAATGTTCCAAGATTATTGCATAAACTCAATTTACCTTTATGAATTTAAATGCGGTGATAAAGGCATAGAAAGCAGAAGATATGAATGTGAGTTTGGCTGTAAAGGCGGAAAATGCCGCCAATCCTATAAACTTGATGATTTAACACTGGATAACCTAAATAAAGTGCTCGAAAAAATTGTCAATAGGTTTGTGGCAATTGAAGGCAGATTGGATAAAGTTGAATCTGTTTTGGGAATTCTTGGAAAAGAAGAAGCTATTCCAGAAACTGAGCCAAAGATTGATTCAGATAGGATTACAGAACTTTGCGGGAATGGTATTTGTGACGAGGGAGAAGATGCAGCAAGCTGCCCATCTGATTGTGAAAGAACCGAGTTGGATTTGGCTTCATGCGGTGATGGATTTTGTGACCCTAGATTTGAAAATTCGAAGAATTGCAGAATAGATTGCGGTCCAACAAAGGATTATATCAGGGATAAAATCAAGGCTTGGTTACAAGGATTGGCATAAACTGCCCAGATTAAGAAACAAATAAGTTAAATATATATTTTCTTTTCTATATATGTTTTTAAATATGGCAATTATTCTAGCTTACGCAAATGATAGGAATGACTTATGAACAAATAATTAATCTTATTAAAGAAGAAAAAAAGATTTCTAATGAAGAAATTGAAGCCAAAATAAAAGAAAAGCTTAACCAACTTTCAGATCTCGTATCTAAGGAAGGTGCGGCGCATATTGTAGCCAATGAACTAGGCGTAAATATTTATCAAAGCAACAAAACACCTAGAAGATGTAAAATCAATGAGCTTATGCCAATGATGAGAAATATTGATGTTATTGGAAAAGTTGTAAGGCTATATGATATCAGAAATTTCAGTAAAAATGGCAGGGAAGGAAGAATTGGATCTTTTCTTTTGGGGGATGAAACAGGCAAAGTAAGGATTGTCATTTGGGATGAAAATTTAATAAAAAAGATTGAAATTAATTCAATCAAAGATGATAGTTTATTGCTAATTAAAAATGGCTATATCAAGGAAAATAATGGATTCAGGGAAATGCATCTTGGAAATGCTGCTGAAATAGAAATAAATCCAAAAGGAGAAAAAATTGGGAATATTGCATCTTTTAATTCTTTTCAACCATCTGAAATAAAAGAAATAATTAAACTTAAAGAAGGTGAGAATGCAACAATCCATGGTACGCTTGTTAATGCATTCGCTCCAAAATATTATAATGCCTGTCCAGAATGCAATAAAAAAGTAAATGTTGCAGAAGATAAATCAATATGCGCTGTCCATGGAGAAGTGGTTCCTAAACAGATTCCAATTGTTAACATATTTCTAGATGATGGCACAGATAATATTAGGATAGTTTTTTTTAGGGATGCTGCAAAAGAAGCACTTAAACTTAATGATAAAGAAATGCAAGAATTGAAAGACAACCCTGATAAATTTGAAGCAATTAAAGAAAAAATCATGTTAGAACAGCTTGAGATTACAGGGAGAGTTGTTCGCAATCAGTTATTTGACAGGCTTGAATTCATCGCAAGTTCAGTTAGGGCTGCAGATCCCAAAAAGATTGCGGCCATGCTTAAAAAATGATGTTTCAAACACATTTAATATTTAGCATATTATGTTCTTTTACCCTCTTAAAATTTTATGAAATAAATCATCCAATAATTTTTTGCTTAACATTTATTTTTTTTGGCTTAATTCCTGATATGGATATGCCTAAAAGCAAATTAGGAAAAAAACATAAAATCATATCTAATATTCTGCACATCCTTTTTGGGCATAGGGGGTTTATACATACAATTTTTCCTGCAATTTTTTTCTTTGCCATATTTTATTATTACGGTTTTATTGAAATCGCCATTGCATCCATCTTGGGTTATCTGGGCCACCTGTTATTGGACATACTTACACCTTACGGATTGAAGGTGTTTTATCCATTCAGCAAAGTTAATTTTAGAGGCTTTGTAAAAACTGGAGGCTTTATTGAATATATCATACAATTATTATTAGTTGCTGTATTTATTTTTCAATTGAAAAGCTTCCTTGGGATACTTTTTTAAATAGGCCATTATTCCTATAACAGATGGAAATAATAAAAGAAGCAAATAAAGTTTATAGAAATAATTTTCCAAATACTACATGGTATGGCAGATGTATTTTTCTTAGCTGGTTTTGCGAGATAGGCACTTGCAAATTTTGTTTTAGGTCTACTATCAAACATAAAATAAGGTATGCTTCTTCAGCCAAAAGGTCTATTGAGTCTATTCTAGTTGAAGCATTATTATGCAAGATTCTTAATTGGAGAATAGAATTTCTTACCGGAGGCTATGGCATATTCCCAATTGATAAGCTTGTTGAAATAACTAAAATGGTAAGTGAAGTTTATGGGAAAAAGATTTGGCTTAATTTGGGTGCAATTGAAGCAAAAGACCTTAAAAAATTTATGCCTTATATTGAAGGCATTGCCAGCTCGATTGAAACTATTGAACCAAAACTGCATCATTATATCTGCCCTGATAAATCCATCAAGCCTTATGAAGAAATGTTTGAAAATGCCAAATCCCTAAAAAAAAGCATAACTATTGTTATTGGATTAGGCGAGAAAAAAGAAGATTTTAAACTTTTAGCAAATTTTATTGAAAAATATAATCTTAATAGGATTACCTTTTATGCATTAAAGCCAGTTAAAGAAACTATTTTTGAAGGTACTGATGGGCCAAAAACTAAAGATTATCTCTGGTGGATAGCCAAAACTAGAATTCGATTTCCAAAATTAGAAATCATTGCAGGAACTACTCCAAGAAGGTATGAAGAAGTCGGGCTATTAATGCAAGCTGGCGCAAACGCATTTACAAAATTTTCAGCAACTAGAATGTTCAATACTAAACAAGCACAAAGGATTGAAGATGACATCAAAAAATCAGGGAGAAAGCTTATAGGCAGTATAACCAAACTTCCAGATATTGATTGGGATAGTGAAATTCAAAAGCTAAACCTCAGTGATGAACTTAAAAAAAAGGTCCAGTTAAAATTAATGGGCTATCTTAAAAGAATGAAAAATCCAAAGAGGACTTAGATGAAACTCCCAACCGCAGCAAGCTGCGGGTATCTAATCACTATATACCATCACAAATATTTTTCATGAATTCAAATATTTGGGGTGTAATAAGGGATTTATGATATTTAACTACAAAAACCATGTGATATCTGATTCCATAAGTACAATGACATGCTTTTCTAACTTGCATAGAACCCAATAATGATTATGGGCTTATTAACATTCCGCAGCAAGCTGCGGGGTAAAGCCCAAAAAAGAATCTAGCGTTTGAATCAATAATGAACCGCTTAGTAATAATTGTTTTTATTATACATCTTTTTTAATTCTTCTAGTTTCTCTTCCATGTTTTCAATTTGTAACTCATAAAACTTTATATTTTGCTTGCAATTCATTATCTCTAATTTTATCATATCTTCTTCTCTGTCCATGGCTTATTTTACCAAAGTTTCTTCCTTGTTCGCTTTATTCCCTAATTACCTTTAATAGGTATGGTTTTATACCTCCATTATTTTTTATGTTTGTATAACCAAAAGTTGCAACTTCTTCGCTTTCATATCTTTGTATTATTGGTTTGAGTCTTTTTGTACAATTGCCAATGATTTTATTCAAAAATCCTGGCTTACTTATTTCCTGCAGCATGTGCCACATTACTATATACTCACCTCTGTTTTTTTGCATATTTTACACCCCCAAATATATCTAAACGAAATCTATGCCTAAATCGTTCTCACATTTAATACCATTTTTAAGATTCCTGCCTACAATATGCGGTGATGATACACCAGTTATTATAGCCAAAATCCTAACTTTGCCTTTAAGATTATTATTTATTCTAGAGCCCCAAATAACATTCGCATTCTTAAGTAAATCCTTTGTTATTAATGTACCTGCCTCTTTAACTTCTTCTAAAGTTAAGTCTGGGCCACCAGTGATCTGAATTAATGCACCAGTAGCCCCATCATAACTTACATCCAACAAAGGGTTGGATAATGCCCTCTTAACAGCTTCCTCAACTCTATTCTCACCATCTGATTCCCCTATACCAATTACTGATACATCGCCATTAGACATTATTGCTTTTATATCTGCATAATCCAAGTTTACCAGTGATGGTACAGCTATTATCTCAACGACCCCCTTGATCATAATTGAGATGAGTTCGTTGGCTACAGCAAAGGCTTGCTTTAAAGGGAGGTTTCCGGCTGATTGTGTTAATTTATTGTTATCTATGACTATGACAGTATCACAAACTTTTCTTAGTTCTTCTAAGCCAAATTCAGCTTTATCTATCCTTGCCTTTTCAATATTAAATGGCATTGTTACTGTCCCAATCACGATAGCATCCAATTCTTGAGCAATCTTTGCTATAACTGGTGCTGCGCCAGTACCAGTTCCACCGCCAAGACCAGCTGTAATAAAAACCATATCAGAGGGCTTAATCATTTCTTTAATTTCCTTGTATTGTTCTTCAGCAGATTGTTTGCCAACTTTAGGGGATCCGCCACAACCAAGACCATGAGTCAATTGTTTTCCAATTAGAATTTTCTTGTCTGCTTCTATAAAATCCAAATGCGCTTTATCTGTATTGACTGCTATAATTTCTGCACCTTGAACACCTTTTTTATAAAGCCAGTTAATTGCATTCCCACCGCCGCCACCAATACCTATAACCTTGATATTTGCATTAAAACTTTTTACTTTAGGTAAAATTGGCACAGAATTCTTTAATGCTGCTTCTTTTATTGAGTTTACTTGATTATCTGAAATTCCTATCACCCCTATACACAAAGAATTCACCATTGCCAAACCCAAAACCTTTAAGTATATGTTTTGACATTATATTTTTCTTGTGTGAAATTGAATCCTTTGTGATTCATAGTTTTCCTCTGAAGGTTTCCTGAAAGAGGAAAACAATATTTTTTTGAATTAGTGAGAATTCTGTCAAGGCTGCTCGGTGATTGCTGCATCACTAAAACCTCCAAATGAATAATATAATATATGATAAACTTCTATTTAAATATTATTATGCTTAAATGTAGATTTTGAAAGTGGTTACCACTTCAAGGTTCATTAGCAGAACCTTTATAAATTTGCTTAAATCCTTAAATCTAATGGAAATCCTGCATATTGATGCAAAATCCAATGTTGATATAAACAACATTGTTAAAAAAATCAAATTCAAGGGCAAATTAGGACTTCTTACCACAATACAACTTGTTCATAAGCTTAAAGACATTAAAGAAAAATTACCAAATTCTATCATCGGCGGCCAGGTTATGGGATGTGATGTTTCCTTGGCTAAAAAGATTCAAAATAAAGTAGACGGCTTCCTTTATATTGGATCAGGGGAATTCCACCCATTACAAATTGCCTTAGAAACAGGAAAAGAAGTATTGTGGGCAAATCCTTATACAAACCAAATTTCTAAAATTTCAAAAAACGAGATTGAAAAAAGAAAAAAAAGAATCAAGGGGGCTTACTTAAAATATCTTCATGCAGAAAAAATTGGGATTTTAGTTTCTACCAAAAATGGTCAAAACCAATTAAAAAAAGCTATGGCATTCAAAAAAAAGGCAAATAAAGAAACTTATATCTTCCTCTTCAATACGTTGAATTTCAATGAGCTTGAAAATTTCCCTGAAATCGATTGCTGGATTAATACAGCATGCTTAAGAATTGCCTTAGAAGATTATGATAAATTCAATAAGCCCATAATCAATTTAAGGGATATTGAATCGAAAACCTTTTAAAATCTCATCAATTATATTCTAAAGACGATGGCAGAAGAGACTAAACAAGATAAAATCCTAAAAATTGCAGGGTATAGGGGATTTTTTTATCCAAGTGCAAATATCTATAGCACTATCGCAGGCTTTTGGACATATGGACATTTGGGGACAAGAATAAAACAATCCTGGGAAAATCTATGGAGGAAAAGTTTCCTTTCATTAAATCCAAATTATTTTGAAATTGATGATTGTGTTATCATGCCAAAGAAAGTTTTTGAATCCTCGGGACATCTTGAGCATTTTAATGATCCATTAACAGAATGTGAAAAATGCCATACCCGCTATAGGGCAGATGAGCTTATTGAAGAAAATTTAGATGTGGACGTGGAGGGCTTGAATGAAAATGCATTAACAAAAATTATTGAAGATAATAAATTAGTATGCCCAAAATGCCAAAGCAAACTTCAAAAAGTTAAAATGTTTAATATGATGTTCAATCTTAAAGTTGGGGTTACAGGCAATCAAGTAATGTATCTTAGACCAGAATCTGCACAATCCCCTTACTTGGCTTTTAAACGAGAATTTGAAGCCTTAAGAAAAAAAATGCCTATGGGCCTGGCTGTTATAGGCAAGGCTTTTAGAAATGAAATTTCGCCAAGGCAAGGATTTTTTCGTTTGAGAGAATTTTATCAAGCTGAATTACAAATATTTTTTGATCCAAAAAATATTAATGATTGCAAAGATTGGGATGAAGTGAAGGATTATAAGCTTATTTTAATGTCATGCAAAGGCAAGAAAAAGTTAGAGATTAGCTGTGATAATGCCAATAAAAAATTAAAACTTCCAAAATTTTATCTTTTTCATGCTGCAAAGATTCAACAATTTTATCTTGATACCTTAAAAATACCTAAAGAAAAATTCAGGCTTAGGGAATTATCTAAAAAAGAAAGAGCCTTCTATAATAAAATCCATTATGATATTGAACTTGACTTGGAAACTTTGGGCGGCTTTAAGGAAGTTGCCGGGCTCCATTATAGGACAGATTATGACCTTAGCAGCCATAATAAAGGGTCAAATGAAAGACTTGATGTAATTATTGATGGAAAAAGAATTATTCCACATGTCATGGAATTGAGTTTTGGAGTTGACAGGAATGTCTGGGCACTTATGGATATATTCTATAAAGAAGAAAAAGAAAGGACATTATTTAATTTCCCAGCCAAAATTGCACCTTTTGATGTTGCAGTTTTTCCACTTGTAAAAAAAGAAAATCTGCCGGAAAAAGGAAAGGAATTATTTAAAGAACTTAACAAGGATTTTAATGTTTTTTATGATGAAAGTGGCAGTATAGGAAAAAGGTATAGGCGCCAAGATGAAATCGGGACTAAATTCGGAATTACTTTGGATTTTGAAACATTGAAAAATAATACAGTCACTTTAAGAGAAAGAGATTCTATGGAACAAATAAGATTAAAAAGTGATGATTTAAAAGAAGTTCTAAAAAAAATTATTGATAACAAATTAAAATTTTCTAAAGCTGGAAAAAAAATTTAATTCCGGGCCAGTAGATTAATGGTAGATCGCTACCTCGGCATGGTAGAGGCTTCGGGTTCAAGTCCCGACTGGTCCACTTAATTAAGCTCTTTTGCAAAATATTTCAAATAATCAGCATTTGAATCTGATGGAGTTAGTACATATATTGGCGGCACTTCATATGAATGAATTTCCTTAATCATTTCTATAACTTTTTTATAATTATTTTTCGTAGTCCTGCAAGATATTATAAATTCATTTCCCTGAATAATATTGCCCTTCCATAAATATTTTGATTTTGCTTTGGTGTAAAATCCCAAAAAAATAAGCCTTTTTTTAAGAAGCTCATCAATTATGCTAATGGCTTCCTGCTTAGTATCACAATTGGTTTTAACTATAATCATATTAAATTACTTAATTTAGAAATATTTAAATTTTTGCTTTGATCTGTTCTGATATTGCCTCTAAATTAAACCGGAATTTCTCTTGAAAAAATTCATAGAAAGAGATAATCTTTTCAGAGGTAATTATTGCCATATTGTAGCCTTCAGAACCAGAATCATGGCTAACAGCATTCTCTAAAGCCTCTAAAGCAGTTCTTAGTACAATGCTTAAATTACGCTGATTTTTCTCTTTATTTTTTAGCCGTTGATTTATAGTAGTTAATGCTAAATCTCTTCCTGAGCCAATCCCATCCCAAATCCTCAAATATGCCCTGCCGGCAGGATAAACCCTATATAGCTGCGGCAAAGGAATAAACAAATTTTCAATTGCCTTATAGCGTGTTGCAAAAATAAAATTTACCTGCCTTGTTATATCAAAATTTTGAGATTCGGAATCTACACAATTTTTGGCATTTGCATGTTGAATTCTATCCAATATCCCAGAAGACAATGACTTTAAAACTTTTCTTGGTTCTGCCTTTCTCAATCTATCCCTGCAAAAGATAATTGGTTCCTTCAAAATACCTGCATAAGAAAATGCGAAATAGCCATCACGCCCAAAAAATATTTTCCTTTCATTGATTTCCTTTTTTGAGCCAATAGTTAATTTGGTATCAGCAGCCATTACAATCCCATGATTATATTCTATTCCAAAAGCAGTTGTCATTTTTTATTAATATCTATTTTTAATATTTAAATTTTGCCTAAAATTTCCATAATTCTCTGCTTAAACTTTTTTAAATCCTTTTTTTTAATCCTGCCTCCAGCAGCAGGTATATGGCCGCCGCCAGAAGCATCCTCTAAATCTTTCACTGCTTCAGCAACCAATTCATTAACTTTTACCTTAAAATCCTGGCGCCTTAATGATAATTTCAAATAATCCCCATCATTCTCCTGAATTACAATAAATGTCTTATTGGGTTCACGAAAAGAAACTCTTGTAGATAAAGTTGAGCCAATAGTATATTTTGAATTGAATTCATAAAAGATTAGATCACCATGCCTTTCAGCGTTCCGCTTAAAATCATTTAAAACCTTATACATCTCTTTGTTTATTATTTCCCTATATTTTATCAATGAAGAATCCAAAATATCTTCCATTTTTTCAGCAAGGCATACAATATCAAAACATTCCCTGATCACATTAAAACCAAATTCTGGAGCAGCAGCTATTAATCTCATAGCACTTGATAATTTAGAAGAAAAAATATTCGTAATCTCAATATCATATTTCTTGCAAACACCATAAACAAAATCCTTCCATTTTTTTAAAGCAGCATCCCCAATTATGCCAATAGCCGCCAGCCAATCATAATTGGACAAGTCAACATATGGTGAAAATGAATCATAAACAAGCTTTGCAGTAACATATGCACTAGGCGTGGGATAATCCAACATCTGTGGCTTTATATGTAAAATCTTTTCTGAATTCAAATTTTTATAGATTGCATGATGGTCAAAAATGCAAAGTTCAGCAAAATTAGAAATTTCCATAATAGGTTCTGGGAATTCATCCACAGCAAGGTCAGCCATGAAAATCTTATTAATATTACAAGCTTTTAGTTTTTTAATATTAATTTCATTTATCTTTAAATCTCCATGTTCCTGGAATAAGATTAAATCTATTTTTTTCCCAATTAATTTTTCAATTGCCTTGAATATTAAAACTCCTGCACAAATTCCATCAGGGTCTGGATCAAAAAATAAAGCAATCTTATCATTTTTAGATATTCCTTCAATAAACTGCTTAAAATCATTTAAAATATCCATATTATAAAATAAGTGCCCCCATAATTAAAAAGTTTTATCTTCTCTTGAATAATCTTTGCAATATCCCTTTTCTTTTTTTCATGTTAATAATCTTCTGATGCACGGATGAGGCATTCTGTCTTAAAGCAATTTCTAATGCTTCATCTAAATTATCATATGAATAAATCCCAACTCTGCCAGAATCTATAACATCCCTATAACTCTTCATAATTAATTGTAAATGCTCTAGATTGTCTTTAGGGAACCCTATAACAACATCTTCCAACCCTTTATTTCGGGCAAGATCAATCACCCCCATAATCTTTTCATTCAGACCACCAATCCTTAAACTTTTTCCATCTTTCGGATCGATTGCGCCAGTAAAGAAAACATTAGGAAAAATTGGGATTTTGCTGATTGCAGAGATGCAGGCTACACTTATGGCTGTGCTTGCAGAAGGCCCATCAATATGGCTATATTGCTCTGCCAAAGAAAGATAAATGTCATAATTTAATTTTGATCTTTGATATTTTTCTTTCAATAACAATTCAATTTGCTCAAAACTCTTGATAAATGAACTGCCTGCAAGTTTTGATTCTTTTTCTATATCAAAAAATCTTAAGCCCTTAAGCTTATTTGGAATCGCTGAAATGGCTATTCTAAATGCAGATCCTATCATGGGTTTAGATAATATAACAGCCAGACCCCCAATAACCCCCACTTCTTTTTTTTGCGGAAAATACTTCTTGGCATTATACCCTGCAATCCCCATTTGAAATTCTTTGCCCTCATTAATTTTCTTCTCAAATGCTTCTTCAATGTGCTGGGCATTAATTATGGTCTCTCCATTTTGACCTGCTATAAAATTAGCCCTTGAATAAAGGTCATTAATTTCATCTAATTTTAAGTCTAAAAACTCAGTGGAGACTTTAGCCATATTTATCTCAATAATCTTGGCTAATGCTTCAGGAGCAGCATGTAAATAGTTTTTTTCTTCAATCATATATCGAATGTAATTTACCAAGCTTTTTCTATTTTCAACTGAATTTTCAGCTGTATGCGGCAAAGTTATCTCTCTTTTGAAAACATTTGCCAATTTTCCATTCAATAAATGATGAAAATAGTGCCTTGAATACGGGCTTTCATTTAATACTGCAATTGCCCTAATCCTTGCCAGCATCGGCTCAGGGTCTATATCGCTTTTTATAGGCAATGGTTTAATCTCATCTTTTTCAAGGGCTTCTGCCAAATATTTTCCAAGGGAAGGCGATGTCAAAATTGAATCCATATCTTTTAATACGATTATGTTCCTTTTTCCTTCAAAAGGTCCGGAAAGTTGTATAAATTTGCCAGGCTCTATGCATTCATGCTCTTTTTTACCCCAAGCAAAAGGATTTACCTGCCCAATTAATCCAATAAGGTTTTTTGCATCAGCCTCAGCAAATCTGATTTTATTGGGAGAACCAGAGCTATCCTGCAATATATTTATAGAAACTTCTTTTAGTTTTTCTTCTAAAAATTGCCTTGCTAAACTATTATTTGCTTCATTGGCATTTTTAAATAAACCAACATTTTCAAATAAAAATTGTTCATAATCATCAATCATAGACAATGCTTTATTTTCATCTGAATAAAGAAACCTTAAATGGTTGCATATTTTTCTAATTATTGTTAATTCCATATTATCTTCTTCATCATATAATGAAAATGAATATCTCCAATTTTGAAAATCTAAATATTCTTTTGGAAATGCTTCTTCCAAAATCTGGTCTTGTTTTTTATAAATATCTTTGCCATTTTTTATTAATCGATATGTTTTCGCCCCAAATAATTTATTATCTTTTTCTAAAAATCCAAAGCCTTGCTTTTGCAATCGCAATCTTGTCTTTTTAAATATCTCATGGTTCTTTTTTTGTTTTTCAGCATTAAATTCTTTTTTCAAAATGGACCATTCAGTTTTATCTGGTTCAGGGGATTTAATCTCCATCATATCCACTAAGTCTTTAGGAATTTTTTTGCCTTGTCCTTCCAATTCCTGAATCTTTTTAGCTACTACTATCTGCTGAATCCCAAGCTCATTTAAGAAATTTTGATATCCAGCTATACTATCTATTATTTTTCTAAAATAAAATTTTAAATCCTGCTTTAATTCTTTTGCCCTTCCAGCCTGCATTTGAAAAACTATTGGATTCTTTGGATTAACAAAATTGTATCTTCCTACTTGATCCATATTTTTGGTTCTAGTTTTAGAGATATATTCATCACAACAGACTTTAACCAAATCTTCTGCTTGACTGCCATATTGAGAAAAAATAATAATATTATCATCAGACCTTTCTGAGCCTAAGGCTTCAAAAATACTACTAATAACTGGACCATAACCAACCAAACATTCTAATTTTGAAGATAAAGGCATTGAATCAGTAGAATCGAATTCATCAGTATTTATTTTTTTATATACCTGTTCAGAAGAAACTTTGTATTTAGCATCAATATGCTTATCCACCATTTTATATTGGAATATTGTGCTTACTTATAAGTTTTTGGCATTAATTGAGAAAAAATTTATTAATACAAAAAAATTCAAGAATATTATGGATTTTTTCACTATTAAAAAAATATATTTTCTTTATAAGGCGCAAGAGCATAGAGACATTTATCATAATGATATCGATAAGACTTATAATGCTAATATTGTAAAAAGAAATTATATTTTGCTTGCTTCTATACAAGATGATGAAGATGAAAAAGCAATCACTTTAGCAAATCTTGCACAATTTCAAATAGAGAGAAAACGCAGAATCACAGCAGCCCCAATCATAAGTTTAGCTATTTTTTATGCAAAAAATGAAAATCTAGTTGAAAAATTAAGTGAAATAGAGAATGATTTGCATAAATCTTTATAAATTTCTAAAATTTCCAAAAAAATTATGAGGAAATTAAAATTAATCAAAAATCTTAAAGTAGGCGAGATAGTTGATGATATATTTGTAGTCAAGTTCAAAAAACCAGTGCAGGAATATAGCAGGGGATATAAATTTGAATTAAGAATAGGAGATAGTTCTGGAGAGATAATGCTTAAATTTTGGGGGGATAATAATAAAGAATTCATTGAAGAGATTTATAATTCAATAAAAAAAGATAGCATTATTTTCATTAAAGGGATTGTTAACCAATATAACAGGAGGCTTGAAATATCAGTAAATAATCCTACTGCAATAAAAAAATGCCAGGATTATAGCCCTGAAGATTTTATCCTTACAACAGAAAAGAATATTGAGATTATGTTCGGAGAATTAATGGGTATTATTAAAAGTATAGAAACCCCCTTATACAAACAAATCCTTAATTCATTTTTTGATGATTCTAAATTTGTTAAAAAGTTTAAATTTAGTCCTGCTGCAATGTACAAGCATCATGGCTGGCTTGGCGGACTTTTGGAGCATACTTTAAATGTAGTTAATCTTTGCAGGAGTTTTTTGGCAGTTCATAAAGATATGGATAAAGACTTACTGCTTACAGGTGCAATATTGCATGATTTAGGCAAAATTAAAGAATTTGAAGTTTTAAGCAGCATAAAAGTTTCAAAATTGGGAATGCTTAAAGGGCATATCATCCTTGGTTCGGAAATAATTTCAAAAAGAATGGATGAATTGGGGATTAAAGAAGAAGATGGGCTCAAACTAATACATATCATTTTAAGCCATCACGGCAAAATGGAATATGGCTCTCCCAAGCTACCTGCTTTTCCTGAAGCTATTGCAGTATATTATGCTGATGATATTGATGCAAAATTAACTCAAATGATTAAAACAAAAAAAGAGGCAATTACTGAAGATGATTATGTATTTACAAAAGATTTTGGAAATATTTATCTAAATTAGCAAAATTTTATATATTTTACCTTGTTCCTATTATTATGGAACCACGCCATATCCCCATTCTTGAATTTATGTGCGCTTTATCTTCAAATGATAAAATAAAACTTTGGGATGGTTATTCTTTAAAAGCTGCTTATTTAGATGATATTATAAAAAGCTTAAAACAAGTATATTCTGATGAAAGGGGAATATATAATGCCCCTAAAGAAAAATTTATTCCATTAATTCAAAAAGCAAAACGACGATTTTTTTTGGAAGTTAAAAATGACATTATTTATTTGAGGCAAAAATGTTAGAATTTGTAATAAAATGGTTTGATAGAAAATATTTTATTTGGAGAGCACAAAAACATTGTGATTATGGAGAAATAAATGAATCTATATTCTGGTTTGAAAAAACATTAGAAATTTGCAATGGGAAATATGAAAGGGCAAGAATACAAACTGATCTTTCATTATTGCATTATAGAAATAAGGATTATAGAATTGCTCTTCGATACGCAGATGAAGCACTTAAATTTAAAAACATTGAAAAATACCCAAAACTAATTGCCACCAAAGTAAGAAAAATTTCAAAAAGAAAATTAGAAAATTTATTTTGATATCTTTTTTTTGCAAAGCCTATTATAATATGACTCATAAGCTTTAATTATTCCTTCATCACCCCTCATATACCTAAAAAAAATATTATCTTTTGATTTTTTAAATTCTTCTAATTCTTTTTTAATCTGTCCACAAGATGGCCTGTCCATCCATAATTCAGTTTTAGTCTTTGTATAGTTTATACAGCTATGGCATCTAGCAAAACCAAATGCTGCACTGCCCACAATTAGAGCAGCCAATCCCGTTTTTATAATTGAGTTTTCCATAATATTAAAAAAATTTTAAATTATTTAAATTTTAATGAAATTTTTCGGAAATTTTCCAATAAAGATAAAAAATCAATTATTATTAGAGTTAACTAATTCAACATTTGCTTTGGAATTTTTTACTTCAACTTCTGCCAAAGTAAATGTTGCTGTAAATGCCGAATTGCAATCTTTAACATATGCCTTAAACAAATAAATCCCATTGCCCCAATTCTTAGAAATATTTTTAAGATATTTTTTAAGCTTTACCTTGCTATTGGTATGTTCCTGCATTAAGTAAATCGAACGATAACGATTGTAAGGTTGAGTACAATATCTCCCTTTCTTCAAAATTAGTAATGGTTTTGCTAAATTAATTGGCTTGTTCATAATTTCCCCCAAATGCTACTACTTTAAAATGACTAAATGATATATAAATGTTTTGGGTTTTAGACCAAAAGCTTTATATATAGCTTGTTTGAAAAAAAAAATATGGTTAAAGAAACATTTTTTGATGAAGATGAATTTATTCCTGATGAGCCACTTTGTGATGAAGAACAAGACGAAGAGGACCCATATGAAGAGTTCCGAGAAGATTTTGATGATTAAATCTTTTTAATATTTACTACTGCGCCTTTAAATTCGGGTGTTTTTGATTCATCCAATAATTTATCAGATGTTAAAAGATTGACCCTTGCTTCTTTAAAATGCAATGGCAAAATTAAACAACCTAATCCTGCTTCAGAACTTATTTTTGATTGAACCTTAATACTCTTTCCATTAGTTCCTGTTACTTTTACTATATCACCATTTTTAATTGTATATTGTTTGGCATCTTTTTTACTAATTAAAATATAAGGGCTATTTGTTATTTTTGACAACATAGAACATCTTCTGGATAAAGTCCCTGAACGGAAATGTGAAAGTATCCCTACTGTTAACAATCTAAAAGGAAATTTTTTAGAAATTCTTATTGTTGGAGGAGTAATATTAACTGGCTGAAAAATTGCTTTTGATGATCTTGTATAAAACCATTTTGCATATAATCTTTTTTCTGAATTTTTATGGCAAGGATATTTATAATTATTCATTTTCAATTTAGAAAAAGTTATTCCTGAATAAAGCGGGATTTTATTTTTTAGTTTATTCCAAACTTCTTGAACTGTATTATACTGAAATTTTTTTTCATTGAATATTTTTCCCAATCCACAAATTATTTGCCAATCTGGTTTGCCCTTAAATGAAATTGCCTTATTCAATAATTGTATTCTTCTTTCTGCATTTGTAAAAGTCCCTGATTTTTCTGCAAAAGATGTTCCGGGCAAAATCACATCAGCATATTTTGCTGTTTCGGTCATAAATATATCTTGAACCACTAAAAATGGAATTTTCTTAAATGCTTTCACCACTTTTGTTAAATCTGGATGGCTTAAAAGTGGATTCTCTCTTAGAATATATAAACATTTTATTTGATCTTTTAAAATTCCACCAATCATTTCTGTTGATGTCAAACCCAAAGAATAATTTTTTTCTAAAAAACTATTTTTTTTAGTAGATTTTAATTTGCTATAATACTGGTTTTGAATATCGGAAGCCCCTTGGACATTGCATTTTCCCCTTAATGGGGCAACACCACAACCAGGTTTACCAATGTTGCCAGTTAATAAGGCCAAAGAACCTAATAATACTACATTTGTTATACAACCAGCGGATTCAGTTAGGCCTAAACCATTAATAAAAATGGTTTTCTTTTTTATTAATTTTGCAATTTTTCCAATAATGTTTTCTTTTATTCCACAATAATTACTTAGTTTGGATATACTGCCTAAAGAAACTAAATCTTCTTTAAAAAAATCATAATTTTCTGTTCTTTTCAACATATTTTTATCAATTAAATGATTTTTAATCAAATACTTACATAAGGCCACATAAAGGGCATCATCTTTTCCCTCTGGAATATTAACATAAATATCAGCAAATTGGGCAGTTTTGGATTTTCGCGGATCAACAACAATAATTTTTGCACCATTTTTTTTAGCTTTAAGGATTTGATTGAATATCACTGGATGTTCTTCAGCAGGGTTTGCACCACAAATCATAATTGTTGAAGCTTGAAGAATATCATCATAAGAACAAGACATTGCACCAATTCCAAACATACGGCTATAAGCTATTCCTGAAGGCATGTGGCACAATCTAGCACATTGATCAATATTGTAAATCCCTAATTCCGAAGCAAGTTCATACATTAAAAAATTTTCTTCATTAGTACATTTGGCACTATTAAAAATCCCCATCTCTGAGCCCTTATACTTCTTAAAATTTTCAGCGATAAAATTCAATGCTCTTGACCAGGAAACTTCCTTGAATGTTCTACCAATTTTGATTAACGGCTTATCTAATCGATCCTTGTGCATAACAAATTCGTGGCAAGCCAATCCCTTAATACAAGTCTGGCCTTTATTCCACCCCTTTTTATTTCCTTCCACTTTGACTATCTCATTATTTTTAACAGACAATTCTATAGAACAGCCAGTACCACAAAATGGGCAAACAGATATTATTTTTTTCACAAGAATCATAAAAAGAAAACTAGAATTTAAATCTTTCTAGGAGAAATTTAATTGCAATCAGCATTAATATTATTGTTCCAATTCCAATCTGCCAAGAAATGGGTTCATGAAATAACCATGATTTAATAATTAAGAAGCCTATGATTAAAATTATTATATCTTTTATTAGGCCCCTATATCCCATAACTAATTAAAGTTGAAACTTATTTAAAACTTTTTCTACAAGAAAGTTAATAAATAATGGTAATATCTTAAATTATATGAAGAAAAAAAAATTTTGGCATATTGTAAATCAAATCATTGAAAAATCGGATATAATCCTAGAAGTTTTAGATTCAAGATTTATTACAGAAACCAGAAATAAAGAAATTGAAGATAAAGTTAAAAAAAATGGAAAACAATTAATTTATGTCATCAATAAATGTGATTTAATGCCTAAAAAAAAGATTGTAAGATTATCCCCATCTGTTTTTATTTCAGCAAAACAAAAGCTTGGAACTACTAAATTATTAAAATTGATACTGCGCTTTGCCAAAAAAGAAAAAAATATTGTAGGAGTCTTGGGATATCCAAATACTGGAAAATCATCAGTAATTAATGCCCTTAAAGGCAGGCATAGTGCAGGAACCTCTCCTTTTTCGGGATTTACTAGGGGCAAACAATTGCTCAAGGTTAGTAATAAATTATATTTACTTGATAGCCCTGGAGTATTTCAATATCAAGAAAAAGATTCTTTTAAGTTATCGCTTATTTCATCAATTGACCCAAGTAAAATTAAAAATCCTGAAGCCATAGTTGAAGAACTAATGAAACGATTTAAAGAGATAATTGAAAAGCATTATAATGTTGAAAGAAAAACTTTTGAAAAAACCTTAGAAAAAATAGCCTTAAAAAATCATCAATTAATGAAAGGCGGATTGCCTGATACTAAAAGAATGGCCAGAATTATTCTTCAAGATTGGCAAAAAGGTAAAATTAAATTATAAAGCCACTATTTTAATTTTTTTATCTTTACTAGATTCCAATCTTAAATTTACAAGCTTAAATTTCTTTAAACTATTTTTTTCAGCCCAACCTTTGGCAGCTGCCTCTGATTTAAAAGTTTTGGGTCTTTTCTTTCTATTCCTTGAATTAGACCTAATGCCTTTAAGATGCGTAGCTGAATTTGACATCCTTTTCTGTTTTGCATGAATTTTTACCATATTAATTTTGAAAAACGCATGGGCTTTATAAACCTTCCTAAAATCAAAAATCTTTAATTAAATTCTCAATTTCGTAAAGATATTTTTTTATCCCCTGCACCCTAATCTTAATTTTGTCATTAAGTGTTTTGTGCATATATTTCTCTTCTATTTCCCTACAGGGTTTTATAATTCCATTTAAAGTTTTTACAATTGATTTATTTTGCCAAGTATCCCCTTTTTCATTTAATATTAATAATAAGTCTAAAATCTTGGATAAAGTCAAGTCCAAACTATTCAAAAGCAATTCAAATTTCAAATCATCAATATGCTTAATAAAATCTTTTCTTTTTCTTGGGCAGATGAACTTTTTTATATCAACGATAGTATTTTCAGCAGATACCAGCATTATCCAGAAATCCTGCAATTTTTTTTCAGTAAGAAGCTTATTTTCTGTTTTTTCAATAAATTTCACAACATCAGCCCTAAAAAGATAAAGGGCTGACCTTAAACGATTAATTTTTTCATCAAAAGAAATATCATAAATTTCTTCAAGTATTATTTCTTGCTTATATGAAACTAATTTCGAAATTAAAATACCAAAAATTAACAAACCAGTAATTACCTCCAAAATTACCAATAACTTAGAAAAGCCAGTGCCAACAATATCCCCATATCCAGTTGCGGTTGCAGATATAAAACTAAAGTATAAAGAATTAAAGAATCCCATTAAATTATTTTCTAA